>JAXDME010000069.1:0-8567 GCA_034666285.1 Gemmatimonadaceae bacterium
ATTCTCGACGGCATCGGCGCCGAGGCGCTCCTCGGCAATGGGGACATGTTGTTCATTCCGCCGGGCAAGTCGGAGCCGTCGCGCCTTCAGGGCGCGTACATCTCCAGCGAGGACACCGAGCGCTTGATGGGCTGGTACGAGCTGCGCCGCGAGCAGAGAAAGGCAGCGTTCGAGGCGCAGGGACTCTTCGTCGAGGAGACGTCGACTGAGCCCGACATCATCGAGTCGATTCGAAAGAAGGAAGCAGAGGAGGCGAGCGGCGGAGATGGCGACAACTACGACGACGCGGATCGCGACAAGCTATTCCGGGAGGCAGCCGAGGTTGTGATTCAGAATCAGCACGGCTCGACATCGCTGCTGCAGCGACGCCTCAAGGTTGGCTACGGCCGGGCGGCGCGCATAATCGACCAGCTGCATACGGCGGGGATCCTGGGTCCGCCGGATGGCAGCAAGCCCCGCGATGTTCTCGCGGGGCTTGATGATCTGGATCGCATCGCCGGGCCAAGAGCCTAAGGCTTATGGCGAGGGCGGTGCCTGCCATATGGTAGCCACCGTCTTTCCATCAGCGGTCCTGCTCCCACCGACGATCCGTCCAAAGCCGTTGATTCCATTGGCGAAACCAGTATCGCCCCCAACCGTCCCGAGATCGATCACGCGTCCATTCTGCCAGACGACAGCGTGCTCGCCAGGGCCAAAACTGTATCCGACGACGCGTCCGTCGGAACTAACATCGGTCGCCTCACTATTTGCCTGCCCCGGGAGATCGGGGAGTACCGTGACTGTTCCGTTTGCCCATTGGAACGCGTGTATGGTCGTCGCATTCGGTTCGATGTGAAGTCCGACAACCACTCCGCTGTTATTGATGGCTGTTGGAATGGTCACACCGGGGAAAGTGGTAAGAGTGGTCACTGACCCGTTTTGCCAAATCCACGCGTAGGGCCCGCCGGGAACTCCCACGTCGCCCGATCCGGTTATCTGGCCAACGTCATTGATATCAACAGGGACGGCGTAACTACCGCCGGTAAGATTGCCCAGATCCGTCATGACATTATTCTGCCAAATCCACGCACGGGGCAAGCTGTCCCTAGTTTGGGAATACCCGACAATCTGGCCGTTGGAGTTTATCGCTTGAGCGACACTCCCATCCGTTCCGGGAACGGTGCCCAGGTCTGTCACAGTGCCGTTCTTCCAACGGAAAGCGTGGGGTATACCAGCTGTCGTCACGGTGTTAAAGATTACTTCATCGAGATTGTTGATTCCGCTGGCCGATGCGAAACTGCTTTCAAAGCCTCCAATCGTAGTCTTCTGGCCATCAACCCAGAGAAAAGGTCGCGACGTACCCTGGGAGGTCGAGTAGCTATATCCCAGAACATGCCCCGCATCGTTGATCGCCCATCCCACGCTAGCATCATCGCCTTCCAGCGTACCTAGATTGGTGGCGCTGCTAACGTTGAGCGTAGCCGACATACTGTTGTTGGCGGTGTTAGCGTCGGCAGCTGTCGCGTCCGACCCAACGACGAGGCGGATGCGGTACGAACCGGGCATCGATAGCGGCGGAATAACGACATCCAGGTTGTTCCGTGTGTCGGTGACTCCCGGGGGCAGCGAAGGGATTGTGATCGACCCAATCTGTTCGTCTACGGGTGGCGGACCTTCAACAGCCGCCGAACCAGTCAGGAAAATGGTGGCCGGGACCAGTCCTCCCGTGGCGGTCCCGATATTTGTCACGCTGTAGCTCAACGTGAGATGATCGCCACTGTTTACGGAAGCTGGAGCGACACTCAGAGATTGCACTGCCAGGTCAGGCGAGCTGAGCGTGTCGAGCACGTTGAACGGACTCATGTCGAACGAGAGCCCGCCCAAACCGACGTCGACAGCGTAAGCCGTCTTCGGCGTTAATAGTTTCTGAAGTCCGTGTCCAAGCCAGCTGAGCACTCCCAAGCCGCCACTCACGCTATTGCTCGCGTAAGAGTTCTCGACGCAGGTCGAAAAGGTCTGATGTACCCGCGGTAGGACCTCGATGCTTTCTCCGTTCTGATCGAAGATTTTGCCGCCGGGAACGTAGTTGGCGGGAATCGCAGGCTTCGCGTGCGCAAGACTGAACCGATCGTGGTCCGCAAGAGGACGCCGCGCGTCTCCGCTGTTGACGTGACAGACGTTGAAGACTCCGGCCTTGAGCAGGCGGGAGTGCGGGAACATCTCGAACGTGTAGAACTGCGGGTACTGGCAGAACTTTGTCTGAAGCGGTCCGCTGCAGTTTGCTGGATACGGTGTTGGATTCTGCGTCACCACAATCACGGTGTTCTCGGCGACACTTCCGGCTTCGAGCTGCACTCCCGCATGCAGTGTCGGAGTAACGATCGTCGCCGGAGCATTTGGTGTTACGACACCGGCAGTTGCGTCAGCACCCGGGGTGTACGCAGGCGGCGTCGTCATCGGGCCACCGTACACATACAGCGACATGTATAAAACGAGGCGTGCACCAGCCGACGTCCTGGTCTCGTTGTTCGGAGGCGGACTCATCATCGCCGAGTTGCGCGCTACCCAGTCGGAGAGGGCGACGAGCTTTCTCTTCGCGATCACCAGGTGCGCCGGCTTGGACTGTCCCGTCTCGTATTTCTTCTTTATCTGATCCCACGTGGCGCGCGGGTTTAGATCGGCGCCTTCAGCGTCGACATTCCTCTGATCGAGATTCCTGGGAAAGAGTGCGAGTAGTCGGGTGATACTCTGGTCAAGCGTCTCAGTCGGACTGATAACCGCCGCGCTTCGGCTTTGGAGCTTGACGTCGTTCGGATTTTCTGAGCAGGCAATCGCGGTGAGGACACACAAGGAGCCGGCGAGAAGGAAGATTTGCGTGCGCCCCAAGTGAGCCTCCGAGAAGTCAGAGTTTGAGAGCCTTCACATCATAAAAAACTGTTTGCCGGATTCTACAGTATTCGGTTCGGAATACCTGTCAAGAGAATTCGACCCGGCGCGGCAGCCTCATCTCGAAGCGCAAATCTGGAGGATGTGTCCGTAATATTCCGAAGCAATAGCCGGTCACCACGGGCACCTAGGTCGGCGGTGTTCAGTCTGGCGTCCATCGGTAAACATCCCTATAGTTGGCCGTCGGACATTCCCCAGTCCCCAGGCATGGCCACTTCACTCGAGCGCCTCCGGAAAGCCATAGCATCCCGGTACGAGATCGAGCGCGAGCTCGGTCACGGGGCCATGGCTACGGTGTATCTCGCCAAGGACCTCAAGCACAATCGGGAAGTGGCCGTCAAAGTCCTTCTCAGGGACGTCGGCTTCGCCCTGGGTCCGGAGCGATTCCGCCGAGAGATCGACCTCGCCTCGCACTTGAGCCATCCGCACATACTTCCGATCTACGACTCGGGGGAGGCGGAGGGCGAGCTCTATTACGTGATGCCGTACGTCGCCGGCGAGTCACTGCGGGCGCGGCTGAATCGAGAGCGCCAGCTCCCGCTCGAAGACGCGCTCCGCATCACTTGCGAAGTGGCCAGCGCGCTCGACCACTCGCACCGCCACGGCATCATCCACCGCGACATCAAGCCGGAGAACATCCTCCTCGAGGACGGCCAGGCGATGGTCGCCGATTTCGGAATTGCGCGAGCGGTGGACAGGGTTGGCGAAGGCAAGCTCACATCGACCGGAGTCTCGCTCGGTACGCCGACCTACATGAGCCCAGAGCAGGGCATGGCCGATCCCAGCCTCGATGGACGGAGCGACATCTACAGCCTCGGCTGCGTCCTCTACGAGATGCTGGCAGGACAGCCGCCATTCACGGGACGGACGACGCAGGCGCTGATTGCGCGCCATTCGCTCGACCAGGTGCCGTCACTCGCCGTCGTTCGGCAGTCGATCCCGGAAGACGTCGAAGATGCTGTGCTGCGGTCACTGGAAAAAGTCCCCGCCGACAGATTCGGGACCGCCGCGGAATTCGCGGCGGCACTCAAGGCCTGCAACGGGTCGGGATCGGCGACCGGGCGGCGGACAGGCCGGCGCACGCTTGGGGGGCGAAGGCCGCAGAAGAGAAACCAGACTTTGGTCGCGCTCGCGTTGGTATTCGCGATCCTCGCGGTCAGCGGCGCTGCCTGGGCTGGAAAGAGCTTCCTCTGGGGCGCAAAGCGCAAACCCCAGCCTGCGAGCGGTTTCAGCCCACAGCGCATCGCCGTCCTCAATTTCCAGGACATGAGTCCCGACAAGCACCTCGGCTACCTCGCCGACGGTGTCACGAAATCACTGACGGACAAGCTCAGTCGCGTGGCGGCGCTGGACGTCATCTCGTCCGGAGGCGTCAACCAGTTTCGCGGAAAGGACGTCCCCCGCGACAGCATCGCGCGCGCTCTCGAAACAGGGACGGTGATCGACGGCAGCGTCACGCCCGAAGGAAAGAACGTCCGCGTAACGATCCGTCTGGTAGATGGCAACAGCGACGCGCAGTTCAACGACGCTTCGATTGTGGCACCGCTGGCTGATCCGCTTGCTCTCACGACGAAGCTCGCCGACACGCTTTCAGTGATGCTCCGCACGTGGGTGGGAAACGAGATTCACCTGCGCTCATTGCGCACTGGAACAGAAAATCCCAACGCCTGGTCATTGGTTCAACGCGCTGAAAGAATGCGTAAGGATGCCGACGCCAGCGATCAGGGAGGCAATACCGCTGGCGCGCAGCGTCAGCTCTTCGCCGCCGACACGCTTCTGACGCAGGCCGAAACTCTGGATCCGAAATGGACCGAGCCGATCGTCCTTCGCGGGAAGATCGCCGCGCGATTGGAGCGGATGACCACTGACGCCGGTGACGCCACCAAATGGATCGAGATGGGTCTCGCGCAGGCCGATAGCGCGCTCGCCATCGATCCCAGAGACCCCGATGCGCTGGAGCTTCGCGGGACACTCCGCGTCAGGCCGATCACCCGCGGCTTTGTCACCGACCCACGCAAGGCGGACGAGCTGGTTCGCCTTTCGGAGAAAGATCTGCGCGACGCGATCTCGGTAAACCCGACACAGGCCGGTGCGCTCAACGCTCTCAGCGCCATTCAGTACTTCAAGCACGATCCCATTGAATCCCACAACTATGCGCAGCGGGCGTACGAAGCGGATGCCTACCTCACCGCCGCGCCCGAGATACTCTGGCGATTGTACGTCACGAGTTATGACATGGGCGGGTTTCCCAACGCGGCGGACTGGTGCGACAAAGCGAACCAGCGCTTCCCGCATACCGTACTCTCGACGCGATGCCGGCTCTGGATCATGACCGCCAAGTCGGTGCGCCCTGATCCAGCCGACGCCTGGCGGAAAGCCGTGGACTACGAGAGTGTAGCGCCCCCTCAGCAGAAAGAGTACAACAGGCGCGAAGCAGAAATAGTCGTGGCGGACGTGCTCGCACGAGCGGGATTGGCGGACAGCGCTCGACGCGTTCTCGTCCGCGCCCGCGCGGATCGTACGATCGACCCGCGAGGCGAGCTGATGGGATACGAAGCGTTCGTTCGCGCGCAAATGAACGACAGGAAAGAAGCAGTCGATCTTCTGGAGCGATATCTGACGGACCACCCCGAGCACCGTGCCGGGTTTGCCAAGGCACGCCAATGGTGGTGGGAAAATCTTCAGAACGACCCGCGATTCAAGAATCTGGTCGCAGGGCAGGGTTAGAAGCCGCGTTTCACGAGGCGTAGGGCAGTTCCCCTCGCTAGTTAGCTAGTTCGTCCTATATTCTTCGCCGAAGCTCATCCGCAGCCGCCACGTCCCGTCGGGACGCCCACCGGCTCCTTCACAAGGAGTCCCGAATGAAAGCTCGCCTAATCGCACCATTGGTATTGGCTCTCGCAATTGCGTGCGAAAATCCGCAGCAGCCATCGGGGACTCGAGTGCAGCTCCACCCGGGCAGTTCCAAGATTATCAGTGACGGCGCTCATGTCGGCGGCAACCCTGACTTTTTCTTCCTCCCTCCCCTCGTTCCTTTGCCGTTCGGCAACGCGACATTCGCCGCGAACTTCGAGCTGGGGAAATTCAACAACGCATTAGGTCCAAGCCTCAAGATCGAGATCTGTCAGTTGGTACCCGAAACTGGCAATGCTCTGCCAACGGTGGATACCCAGTGCGCAGGAGCTCCCCTAAAGACTTTCGATTTCGGCAGCGTAAAGGTCGTCAATCTTCCTCTCCGCGAGAGTGGATGGTGGTCGTTCCTCGGTCTTCCGGCGGACGGGTTTTACTACGTGCTGTGGGATACACGCCAGTCGAATCTCGACGTCACGAAGTTTTATCGGATAAAGATCTTTCTGAACGGCTTCGCTGATCCGCTTGGGTACGGCGACGTCGACCCCATGTCGAGCTTGCGCGAATGGAAATACAGCGAGACCGGCCAGGCCATTCAGCTTGTCAATGGCGTGTGGCTGCCGATTCCTTTCCGGATTGAGAAGAACGGTTCACCTTGCCGGAATACGGCACTCTGCACCCAGGCGACCATTACCAACCACACCGTGGGTCACGTCGATCAGTTCGTCAGAGTCCCGGGCGGCGCTGGGCCATTGGCCGGGGCGCTCTTTCCTGATGGCTGGCTCCCAGCGGCGGGCCCGCAGAGCGTGCTGGTCACCATCGCTCGCGTCAACACCGGGACGACCAACGAGGACGGCACCCAGGCCACACCGTGTCACCGTAATCTTCCTCTGCAGCAGTTCGACGACTGCTTCAACTTCTCCACTTACCCAAAGCTGAAACCGATCAGCGTCGCCTTCCCGGGCCACCAGTTCGAGAAGAAGGTTACCACTGCGGTCTGCTACGATCGCTTTTTCAGTGAAGACCCGCGCTCCGAATATGTCCAGCTCTGGGCGTCGGATGATGGGGCGAACTTCAGGGCCCTGCCCGACGTGTCGGATGGTCTGATCCTGACACCCCCTGGCGGTCGCGACTGCTACAACCCGCCTCCGGAAGTCATCGGTGATAACTCGAAGGGGTTTAGGGGTCTTGCGAGCTCCGGATTGCGCAAAATCAGAACGGGCCTCGGCGAGTTCTTTGGAGTCAAGACCGCATACGCCGTCGACGTTGGCCTCGGCGGGACGATACTGGACTTCAGCAATGTCAGCCCCGCGATGACAGCGCGAATAGATAATTGGGGCCTGTTTGGAGAGGGTCTGAGCTGGACCGCCTACGCTAAGATCACGGGCGTCACGCATCACGATGGCATCAGTGATGGCATTAACGGACTACCCGTCACGTTTACTATCGCGCCGACCAGCGGCAATTTCGGGTTCGACGAATCAGAAAATCCAATCTACCAGCGCGTCGTGTACACCAGCCCCGATTGCGGAGAGGGTTGCGAAAACGGAATCGCCTCGGTGGATGTGAACGTCACAGGTACGGCAGGTCCGCACACGTTCACGGCCAGCGGCCCAGCACTGGGAGGACCAATCACGTTCACGGTAACGGTGCCGCCGCCCATCCCGTGAGGGTGGATTGAAACGCAATTCGAGGAGGCTCGATGCAGAACAACATGCTCGATTCTCGACAAGCGCTCGCGGCTGAAATCGCGGAGTCAGTGCAGCTCGCGCTGCACGCGAAACAGTCCGCGGCGCAGCTGGGTGTCACGATCGAAAAAAGTCTTCTCGAGGAGGCGCGACGAGCGGAGCTGAAGCTCGCGTACCTCCGCGTCGCGGCGTCTGCGGTCTTTGCCGTATTCGTGATTGGCCGTCTCGTCCTGAGCAAGATGACGTCGTTCGCTCCGCCGACTATCGGCAGTCTGGGCGCGTCGCTCGTGTGGATGACTTATGCGGCGGCGATCCTCGTTCTCCTCCGTCGCGACTGGTACAAGTCGTGGGTTCGCCGCGCTTTTCCGATCGCCGACGCAGCGCTTCTAATCGCCGGCCTGGGGTTGAGTCAGATCGGCGGTGATCCTTTTGCCGGACCACCCGGACTTGCGACGACCTTCGCGACTCTTTGCGTCGTGCTCGCCTTCACAGGAGCGTTTCGCCTCACGCGATCCGCAGTCGAAATGACTGCCGGCCTGGGCGCCCTCTGCCTGGTTGTGGCAGCGGGATTCGGGTGGCTGCCCGTGTACGCGGCGGGAGGAGCACTCGTTGGAGTAGTTCTGTCGGGCGTACTCGCGCTTTCTGTGACCGACATGATTCGCCGAGTGGTGACAAACGAGGTTGGGCGCGTCTCGCTCAGCCAGTTGTACGGCGAGGCGCAGGGGATCATCGATGCTCGCGAAGAGATTCTGCGCATCGTCGCGCACGATCTCCGCAATCCGCTCAACACGATTCACATGGCGACGGAGCTGCTCATCGACACCGCTGGAACAGACGCCGCGCGAAGGAGTCAGCTTCGAATCATCGCGCGCGCCGGCGAGCGGATGAATCACCTGATACAGGATCTGCTCAGCGTCACCACCATCGAAGCGGGACGACTGTCGATCGCGCCGCGCAAGGCGTCCGTCCCTGAGCTCCTCTACGAAGCGCGCGAGATGCTCGAGCCAATCGCCAAGGAGAAAGGCCTCACGCTGAAAGTCGTCGCCGAATCGGATCTACCGGTGGTGCGAGCGGATCCCGCGCGAGTGCTGCAGGTATTCTCGA
>JAXDME010000070.1:0-2534 GCA_034666285.1 Gemmatimonadaceae bacterium
AATGTTTTCCAGCGTTCCGTTCATCTACCTTCGAGGTCCATTCTGAGGACAAAAAAATGTGGGGGGATCCCCACATCAGTGTTGGCCGCCGAGTTGAACGCCCTATACAATGTAGAAAGGTAGCTGATACGAGTCAACTGCCCCGCGTCGGTCGGCGTTTAGACTCTGCCGCGAACTAGTATCCACAGAACTGAAGCCAGGAGCCGAGAGCTCAAAGCCGAGAGCATCTCAGCTTTGCTTTCGGACGTTGCCCACGAAGAGCCAACCCTATTTCAGATTCAATCCCGCAAGGATTCGCGACTTCGAATAGGAAACGAGTGTATATACAGCAGCTGAGCAGCTCTCAGCTTACAGCTCTCGGCTCGGGCTCCATTTCAGTAGACACTCGGGCTTCCGAGCGACCCCTACGCCGAGACTATACCTGAGCGGCCATCACCGCGATTTGTCGACCCGCGTCGCCTGCCCGGTGGGAGAAAAATCGGTCGTTGTCGCAGCGCGTGCAAAACGAGCTCACCGTTATCTTCTGGACTCCGGTTTCGGTGGCGTGTTCGGCGATCAGCGACCTGAGATCGACCTTGCCGGGTCTAGTCACGGGCTCCCCCGTCAGCTGCTCGCGGACTTCCGTACTCACCTCGTAGCACCTTCCACAGATCGCAGGTCCGAGATGGATCGCAAGCTCATCGGGCGGGAGCCCGTGGCGCGCCAGGGCCGCAATCGCTTCCGTGGTGATGCGCGCGGCGGTTCCTCGCCACCCTGAGTGAAGAAGGGCTATCACTCCCGACGGGTGGGCGATGAAGACCGGAACGCAGTCCGCTGTTCCGACCGTGAGCGCTATTCCCTTCTCGGCAGCTATGTGCCCGTCAGCTTCTTCTCCTGCACGCAGCCAACCTTCCCAGCCACCGACGTGCACCAGGACCCGCGTTCCGTGAACCTGCCTTATCGATACCAGCCTGCGAGCCGTGTCGGACATCTCTCGCTGCAAGGCAGTCCAGCGAGTCATGACCTCGTCGACGGGCTCCTTGCTGGAGAGGCTGAAGGTGCCCGCCTCGCGGGTGGTCGTGAATGCGCGAATCCCCCAACTTTCGAAGTCGGGGATTACTTCCTTCGGTACATCACTCACACCTAGTGGCGTCGATCGTCGACGCGTGTGATCGAAGCGCCGAGCAGGTTGAGCCGCTCATCGATACGCTCGTAGCCGCGCTCGATCTGTCCGACGTTGTTGATGAAGCTGGTTCCTTCGGCGCAGAGCGCAGCGAGAAGGAGGGCCATTCCTGCTCTGATGTCGGGTGATTCGAGGAAAGCCCCGCGCAGACGAGATGGCCCATGAACAAGTGCCCGGTGTGGATCGCAAAGAACTATCCGGGCACCCATTGTCGAGAGCTTGTCAACGAAGAACATGCGCGACTCGAACATCTTCTCATGCATCAGGATGAGACCTTCGCACTGCGTCGCGGTCACGATCGCGATCGACATCGTGTCCGCCGGAAATGCGGGCCATGGCTGGTCCTCGAGCTTTGGAACGTGCCCGCCCATATCGGTCTGAATCTGCCGCGACTGCTTGGCGGGCACGATCAGGTCGGGGCCGTCTTCCACGCACTCGATCCCGAGCCGGGAAAAACCCATCCGAGTCGAGCGGAGATGTTCGATGCCGGCGTCCTGGATTCTCAGCTCCGATTTCGTGACAGCTGCGAGTCCGATGAACGACCCGACCTCAATGTGGTCCGGGCCGATCCGGTGCGTGATGGTTTTGGCGCCCAGACTGCGGCTGCCGTGGATCGTCATCGTGTTCGTGCCGACGCCTTCGATTTGCGCGCCCAGCGCGATGAGAAAGTGGGCCAGGTCCTGGACGTGAGGCTCGCTCGCCGCGTTCCGCAGGACAGTGGTGCCAGTCGCAGTCGAAGCAGCAACCAGAGCGTTTTCCGTCGCGGTGACGCTCGGCTCGTCGAGAAAGACATCGGCGCCCTTGAAGCCGTTGACCTTCATCTCGATCATCTTGCCGTGCGTGAAGCTCGCACCGAGCTGCTCCAGGGCGAGGAAGTGCGTATCCAGCCGTCTGCGTCCGATGACGTCGCCACCCGGGGGCGGCAGAGTCACATGGCCGCAGCGGGCGAGAAGCGGCGCCGCGAGCAGAATGGACGCGCGGATCTTGGCGCATAGCGTCGGGTTCAGGTCGGCAGGGCGCAGCTCCTTGGCGTGAACGTCCAGCGCGTTCTGTCCAACCCACTCCATTGACGCACCGACCGAGCGAATGAGCTCGACCAGCGTCTCGATGTCCCTAATGCGCGGCACGTTCTCGAGGTGAACGAGCTTCTCGGAAATGAGCGCAGCGGCGACGATCGGCAGCGCGGCGTTCTTGTTTCCTGAAGGACGAATCGAGCCGCTGAGTGGTCTTCCTCCCTCAACGACGAACTGTACTGCGGGCATTTTGCTCCTGAATCCAGTCGGACGTGGCGGATATCGTGTTGCGAAAATATATCGTACTGAGCACTCTTTGTACCGTTGGGCGAAACACGTCGGTAACTGGCCTCTCCCTT
>JAXDME010000071.1:0-3563 GCA_034666285.1 Gemmatimonadaceae bacterium
CGGTCTTTCCCGAGATTGCCCGCGCGGTAAAATCGCTGCCGTTCGACGACGTCGTGATCGACGGCGAAGTGGTGTGCCTCGATGCGAAAGGGCTTCCAAGCTTTTCGCGATTGCAGCAGCGCGGACGTCTCTCCTCGCCGATGGAGATTCGGCGAGCCGTAGTCGAATTTCCGGCGACCTTCTACGCTTTCGACCTGTTGGGATTCGAGGATTTCGACGTGCGGCCTGTCCCGCTCGTCCGCCGCAAGGAGCTCCTCAAGGACGTCGTACCCGCGATCGGCATCCTGCGCTATCTCGACCACATCGAGGCTGAAGGCGAGGCGTTTCTCGAGCAGGTGACCGCGATGGGCCTCGAGGGAATAGTGGCCAAGAAGTCCGCGTCGAAATACCGTGGTGGCCGCTCCGGGGATTGGCTCAAGATCAAAGCCGAGCGAACGGGCGATTTCGTGATCGTAGGCTTCACGAAGCCGAAAGGGAGTCGCTCACACATTGGCGCGCTGCAGCTCGCCGACTGGGTGAATGGGACGCTCGTCTACGCTGGAAGGGTCGGTACCGGATTCGACGATGGGCTGCTGAAAGAATTGCACGCGCTACTCGATCCGATTGTCCGCAGCGATCCCTTGTGTGCGGGCCCCGTGCATGGTCCGGGAAGTGAGCCGCTCACAAGCGAGCAGATTCCCGAGACGAGCACGACGGTCTGGACCGATGCGGTTCACGTCTGCGAGGTCCGCTACCGCGAGTTCACGCCCGACGGGCTCCTTCGGCACGCGACGTTTCTTCACAGGCGGACAGACAAGGGCGCACATGAGTGCGAGCGTCAGGGGTTTGGAGCGGGCCGCGGGAAGAGGGAAGAGGGAAGCGGGGAGCGGGAAGGGGGAAGCGGGAAGGGGGAAGAGGGACGAGGGAAGAGGGCACAGGAAGGTCAATCGCCGCCGGTTCCTCCTGAAAAAGCCACCGTACAGAAAACGGTCAGCTTTTCCAACCTCAAAAAGATCTACTGGCCCGCCGAGAAGTACACCAAGGGCGATCTCATCGACTACTACCGGTCGGTATCGAAATGGCTTCTGCCGTATCTCGTCAACCGACCAATAGTATTGACGCGATTCCCCGACGGGATCGACGGCAAGTCGTTCTACCAGAAAGACGCGCCCGTGTTCGTTCCGGATTGGATTCCGACGATTCCGGTCTGGAGTGAAGACACCCAGCGGGAGATTCGCTTCTTCATCTGCGATTGCGAGGAGGCACTGCTCTACATCGCGAACATGGGATCGATCCCGATTCACATGTGGGCGAGCCGCGAAGGATCCCTGGAGCTTCCCGATTGGTGCGTGATAGATCTCGATCCGAAGGAAGCGCCGTTCTCCGACGTAATTCGTTGCGCGCAGGTCCTCCATCGCATCTGTGAATCCGTCGGACTTCCGAACTTCGTCAAGACAACGGGCAAGACCGGGCTCCACATCATGCTGCCGCTCGGGCGACAATGCACTTACGAGCAGTCACGCATGCTCGGCGAGCTTCTCGCGCGATGCGTGCTGCGCGAGCTGAGCGACATCGGCACGATCACGCGGCACGTAACCAAGCGTGGAGACAAGGTTTATCTCGATTATCTCCAGAACCGTCACGGGCAAACGATCGTCACGCCTCTCAGCGCCCGGCCGCTTCCGGGCGCAACGGTCTCCATGCCTTTGTTGTGGGACGAAGTGAACGATTCCCTCGATCCCAGGGCATTCACCATCAGGAATGCGCCGGAACGGATGGAGGCTTTCGGCACCGATCCGGTGCTGCCAGTGCTGGACATGAAGCCGGATCTCGTGGATATCCTGGATCAACTTGCCACGGTGTTGGCGAGCTGACATGAGGTGGCGCAAATAGCGAGGCGGGGCGTCTGCTACTAGTTTCTACTCTGTAGAGTGTAGTCGCCGTGCGATTGGCACGCGCTTCCAGCCGGGACGGAATTTGATCGTAGCCAAGCAGCGCTCGAAGCTTCTGTCGTTTACCGGGTCGGGTTACCTCCTCGCCGTCGGAGCGACACTGCTGGCGCACGGCGCAACGGTCGCCCTCAAGCAGGACTGGCCCACGCCAAGCTTCATGTTCTTCATCCCCGCCGTGGCGATCGCCGCGTGGTTTGGAGGACTGGGGCCGAGTATCCTGGCGACAGTGATGTCGCTGGTTCTGATCCGCATCAACTTTCTTGGGCCCGGTTGGACCGTGGCCGGTCCGACGAATGGGCCGCTCGCGGTGATCGCGTTTCTCGTCGTCGCCGTCACTATCGCCCTCCTGATGGAAGCGCTGAGACGATCGCGCGCGCTCGCCGACTCTCACACAGAGGATCTAGCGCGTCTCAATCGCGAGAATGAGCGGATCGCCAGTCTCGCGACGAAGCTGCTCGAGGTCTCGACGTCGCTTTCCGAGGCACAGTCGGTCGATGAAGTAGCCGAAGTCGTGCTGAGCAAAGGACTTGCGGTGGTCGAGGCGGCTCGCGGCGTCCTCATATCCGTTGACGGCGACCGCATGAAACTGCTGGGGTCGCGTGGCATGACTGTCTCTCTCGACGCCCTGTTATCCACGTTGACGCTCGAGACCGATATCCCGCTGATGCGCGCGATTCGGGAAGGCAGAATGGTATCCGCCGAGTCAGCGGAAGAATTTCGGCAAACTTATGCGGGTGTGTATCCCGTTTTCGACGAGCTCGCGGACATGCAGACGTATCTCGCGACCCCGCTGATACATGCCGGCGAGACCGTCGGGTCGCTTGCGCTCCACTTCAGGGAAGCGGCGGCTGTAGGAGCCTCTGACAGAACTTTCACTCTGCTTCTAGCGCAGACGGCAGCGGCTGCGCTGCATCGGGCGCGGAGCTACGACGCCGAGCGTGAGCGGAGGCGCAATGCTGAAATGCTCGCCCGCGCGCGCGAGGATGTACTCGGCGTCGTCGCGCACGACCTTCGTAATCCGTTGAATCTGATTCAGATGACGGCGGAGCTGATGCTGGACGAGGAGCTGCCGCACGCCCGAAGGAGCGAGCTGCTCGCCATCGCCGTGCGCGCGGCGAAAGAAATGAACCGGCTCATAGAGGACTTGCTCGACACCGTTCGGCTGCAGTCGGGACGCCTGTCGCTGGCCGTCGAGGACGTGAGGGTCGACGACATCATCAGACGCGCTGACGAGACGTTTCGTCCTGTGGCCGAGCGGCGTCACGTTCACTTCGAGACGGCGGGACACGACGGCGTTACGGTGCGTGCCGATCCAACGCGCGTCGCTCAGATCGTTGGCAATCTGGTCGGCAACGCGATCAAGTTCGCGCCGGAGCAAGGCTCGGTGAAGCTCCTCGCGACGCCGCACGACCACGAGGTCCTGTTTCAAGTCAGCGACGACGGGCCGGGAATTCCCGCCGACAACGTCTCTCACATCTTCGACAGCTTCTGGCAGGCCAGGAAGAACGACCGACGCGGGGTGGGGCTGGGGCTTGCCATCGCGAAGACACTGGTCGAAGCGCAGGGCGGAAAGATCTGGGTCGAAAGCAAGGTCGACCACGGAAGCACGTTCTCCTTCAGTCTGCCCGCCGT
>JAXDME010000072.1:0-17920 GCA_034666285.1 Gemmatimonadaceae bacterium
GAACGAAGCAATCCTTCTGCCCGTTGTCAGGTGTGATAAAGCCAAAGCCCTTCGCATCGTTGAACCACTTCACTTTGCCGGTCGTACGCATTCCCTGCTCCTGAAAAATTTGTGTCTTGGGGAGCGGAGAACGCCCGACCCTCGACAATCTGATATGCAGGTCTCGCTAACACTCCACTGGACTAGAGAGGGATCACGGACCTTCGCCCGACCTTCCCAGCTCGACTTGGCGGAAAAATAGCAAGGACCGGCTGAGCAGACAATAGACAGATTCAGGGGCCGGTTCTATGGACCCCCGTAACAAAATACTCCGTATCGCCGAAGCAGTTGGTCGGCACCCCCCGGTGCTGGTCATAGGTCAGCGATACCTGCTTGCCTGCATTCTGCTCGATGACTTTGGCAATGGAGTCGTTCCGAACCGTAAATGCGAATATTTGCGGCATTGTCCCTGGCAGATTAGCCATTGCCAGCTCGCCTTCCCATGTCTTACAGATCCATCCCTTCTTGGAAATCTTCTGAACGTACCCCGCCCGCTCCCCTGAGGAATAGGAGTAGCCCAGAGAGACCCATATCCAGAGCGCTACAATCACCGCGGGGATAAGCAGGAGCGAAAAGAGAATCACGAATACCCTGCGGTGCTTCTTCCTGACGGGAGGAGGGGTTGCAGGTGAGTCGGACGTCTCGGGGGTATCAGCCATCTGAGCTCCAGAAGTGCTGGGAAGAAAGGTCTCACGGTCCGACATGCACTGCTCGGACCAGGGAATTAGCTTTCAAAATCACATCACGCAAGCAGACGTGCCGACCGTAACGCGCAGACCGACCGTATCCGCGATCGTAGGGGACGTGCCCATTGGGTCCGCCTATCCGATCGCCGTGCAGTCGATGACCAACACCGACACCGCCGACGCTCTGGCCACCGCCCTCCAGGTGGCTGAGCTCTCGCGCGCGGGAAGCAGGCTGGTCCGGGTAACCGTCAACAACGACGAGGCCGCACAGGCAGTGCCTGAAATTGCCAGCAGGCTTGCCGACATGGGTATTTCCGTCCCGGTGATCGGAGACTTCCACTACAACGGCCATTTGCTGCTTGCCCGGTATCCAGACACCGCGCGAATCCTCGCCAAGTATCGGATCAATCCCGGAAACGTTGGCGGGAAACGCCGCGACGAGAATTTCCGAACCATCATTCAGATCGCACTCGACAACGACAAGCCGGTCAGAATCGGAGTCAACTGGGGATCGCTCGATCAGGATCTCCTTACGTCGCTAATGGACGCAAACGCCCAGAGTTCCACCCAGCGCACTGGGAAAGAGGTTTACATCGAGGCAATGATTCAGAGCGCTCTGCGCTCCGCGGCGATCGCTGAGGAGGTCGGACTCCGTCATGACCGCATCATTATCTCTGCGAAGGTTTCCGGAGTGCAGGACCTGATCGACGTGTATCGCCAGCTGGGTGCCCGCTGCGACTACCCCCTCCATCTCGGACTCACCGAAGCAGGCCTTGGCTCTAAAGGAATCGTCGCCAGCACGGCCGCTCTTTCCATCCTTTTGTCCGACGGGATAGGTGATACGATTCGCGTTTCTCTGACACCGCGGCCCGGAGGAGATCGCACCGAAGAGGTTCACGTCGCTCAGCAGATTCTTCAATCGCTGGAGCTCCAGAACTTCAATCCTCAGGTAACAGCTTGCCCGGGATGCGGCCGCACGACATCAACATTTTTCCAACACATGGCCGAGGACATTCAGGGTTACCTGCGCGAGCAGATGCCGGTGTGGCGGAAGCAGTACCCTGGTGTGATCGACATGAAAGTCGCGGTGATGGGTTGTGTCGTGAACGGGCCCGGTGAGTCGAAACACGCCAACATTGGGATCTCTCTGCCGGGGACTTTCGAGGATCCCAAAGCTCCGGTCTATGTCGACGGCAAGCTCGTGATCACCCTCAAGGGAGACGCGATCGTTCCGGAGTTTCTGAAAATCCTCGAGGATTACGTCGAGAAGACTTATGGCGCGGCAGGCGTGGGGATTACGGTCTAGCCAGCGAAGCACCGGCAAGCTCGATAAGCTCGCCCGAAACCTGATCGAGCTCCGCCATGATTGGGCCAGTGAAGCCCACCTCGCGAAGTCGGTCGTAGACCTGCCGATACCATCGTGCTGTTCCAGATTTTCCCCCGCCAAAACGGTTCCACACCGTTTCCGGGTCAACTGTTCTCCGCAAATCCGCGACGATCGACGACGCGTTGTGAATCTTGTCTGCGGCACAAACCCACCGCGCCGTTTCGTTGGCCGCAGCCAGTCTCTGGAGGTAATCGGCCTTGCGATCATCGCCTGAGAGCTCCACTCCGTCGTCGTCATTCTTTCGATAGGTGATGCCCAGGACAGCGTCAAGCACCTTCACGCCGAATTTGTCGCCGACCCGTTGCTCGAGCATCTCTCGTGTATAGCCATCGCGAACGCAGTCTTCGACTACATCGTGGAGAATACCGGCTACGACAGTGTCGTTGTCGCATCCGTACCGAGTGAGGATTATCGCTACGTTCGCAGGATGGGTCAGGTAGGGAAGCTTCGTTCCTTTTCGCACTTGCCGGTCATGATGTTTGGCGGCGAACGCTAGGGCGTGATTGATGACATCCGAATAGCCGGACGCTGTCATTGTTTCACAGTCGCAAACCAGGAAACGATCTGCTCCAGTCCACTTTTGTCTTCTTCATTGAACGCATCGGGTTGGTCGGAATCTACGTCGAGGACGGCGAGCAGATCACCCCGTGAGCCCAGAACAGGGACCACGATTTCAGAGCGCGAGCGAGCATCGCATGTGATATGGCCGGGATATTTCCCGACGTCGGGAACGATGACCGTCCTCATTTCTGCCGCGGCGGTTCCGCAGACTCCACGACCGAAAGCGATGTCGAGACAGCCGAGTGATCCCTGGTATGGCCCGACGCGCAGCAGCAAGCCGGGCTCGATTACCCTGTAAAACCCGGTCCAGAGATGGCCGAACGCGTGGTGCACGAGCGCAGAAATCGTTGCCATGGCGGCAATGGGGTCGGACACGCCGTCGAGAATCGCCTCGCAATGTCCCTGCAGCTCCCGATAGGCCCGGGCTTTTGGGATCCTTCTCAGATCGGGAATTGTTTCGGCCATTTACCGACTAGCGCGCCGTGGCAAGCTCTGGCTGGAATGCTTCCGGCTGTCGCGTTGACCCGAGCATTTCCTCACGGGTTTCGAGTTGCGGCATCTCAGCATCCCAGAGTACAAGCCCGTGGATACGCATATCCGCGCCGCGCAGCGAATCGACCGCTGTCTTCAAGCCTCCAACCGTTGTATGCGCGATCCTCGCGCAGAGAATCACATCGGGTGCCGGTATTATGCTGCTTTCGCTCCTTTGCACATAGCTCGTGGGGGCAGCGATGATGATGAAATCATAGCGTCTCTGCATCCGAGCGAGCTCTTTCTTCACTTCTTCGACAACATTGGCTTCCGGGAGCCCAGAACGTCTGGTACCGCTGGGAAGCACGTCGAGCGGCCTGTCACGACCAATCGTGGTCGATACAATGGCCTCGGGCCACGTTGCGTTGCCGGTGATTATTCCGGAGAGGCCAGGGTCCGGCCTGATCCGCAACACGCTCGCAACACTGCAGGTGGTTGGATCGACGTCGACGAGCAGAGTGCTCCTCGCTTCGTACGCGGCGGATGCAGCCAGATTGGCCGCAACCGTAGCCACGATGCCTGGGTCGTCGCCCGTTATCGTGACTATGGGTACGCTTGCCTCTACCGACGCGATGTGGAGGTACAGTGTTCGGTAGCTCTCCGACACGACATCGATCAATGGCGGTGCTTCGATATCCGCCTGCCGTCGACTTCGCTCTACTACCACTTCCGGCGGTCGGACCACCGTGAGCACGCGCGCACCGCTAACCTGCTCCGCTTCACGGGGATCAGCGATGTGCGGTCGCTTTAGCTCCGTTCCGAAGGACGCGGCAAATCCAACCGCTAGTGCGAGCACCACTGCTGCAGCGAGCATCGCCCAGGGCGGAGCTCCAACGTTAGAGAGCTCTCGAGCATGCGCTGACTCACGATCGATGCGCGTGTTCTTGGTGCTGATCTGGTCGACCTGTCGCGCCGCTGCAGAATAACTCTGCTGCGCCGTCGCCCGCTGGGCCAGCAGTCTTAGAGTATCCACAGTAATGGCGGGCTTCACAACTGCTGCGGGTGTGGGCCGGATCAGTGCCAGCTTCCCTCTGATTTCGCCCCTTTTTGCGTCGGCAATCGCCTGTATGGAACGACCGATTGCGTTAGCTCTGGACGTAAGGGCGAGGTATACCGGGTCGACGGTGCCTACGGCTCCAAAAGCATTCCTATCGCGCTCGATACCAGCCAGCGAGTCGAGCAGAATTCTCACCCTTGGGTCCGCGGCCACCTCGGGCGAGGCGGCCAGAGCGCGGTATGAGGTGGGAAGGGGAGCGTTCTCAGCGCGATCGATCAGCCGATTGAGTGTCGCCAGTTCGGCGCCGAGTGAATCCCGCTGCGCTCGCACCGCAGGAGGGAACGTATCGATGACTGGCGCCGGAGCTGGATTCGCCGCGCGGCGCGCTCCATCAAGGGCTGAATCGACAGCGGTGACCTCTGCCAGATATCGATTTCTGGCCGCAACCGCAGGCGTGGAATCGCTCTTCGCGTCGATCTGCGCCGCGACAGCCAATGCTTTTCGTGACGCATTCCTCGGCACGAGCACGAACGCTATCAGTGCGGCGATGAATACGACTCCTCCCACAATGCCGAACACGACGACCCGGCGCAGCGCATTCCTGGCACGCGCCGCCATCCAGAGATAGGCTGAGCCCCCGCTCATCCGTGCAATGCTATGAACGTTCATGACTCAAAGATTTGCGGAATGAGGTGCAACGGGACATCCGGTTTGGCTTGATGCCTTGACGGTAAGGACACTCATACATAACTGGTTCGACAATGCAATCTAAGCGCCGGCCGAGAAGCTGAGAATGATACAAAAGAAAAACGGCGAGAGCTTACGCCCCCGCCGTTTCCTCGCATCGGATAAGACTACTGAACGGTGATTACGCCCTTCATGCCGAGCGCAAGGTGCGGAGTGCAGTGATAGGGATACTGACCGGGCTTGATGTTCGCAAAGGAGATCGTGACGGACTCTCCCGGGTTGGTCTTCAGGGCGCTGGAAAGCTCTCCCATTTTATCGGTGCCCATGTTCGCATCAAGCTGGGCCCTGCCATCAGCCGGAATCGTTGCCGGATCGAACGCGACGTTGTGCGGGCCGCCGCTGACGACTGTGAACTTGGCGCCGTCGCCTGCCTTGACCGTGAAATTCGCTGGCTCGAAACGGTAGCCCTTGGCGTCCCCGACCATCTTCACTTCGTGAATCGTACCAGTTATCGGTGCCGCTGCTGCTGCCCCTGAAGTCCCGGCGGGCGTGGTGGTTGTAGAAGTGGTCGTGGAAGCCGACGTGGTCGACGTATCCACCGCAACGTGCGTCGTGTCAGCAGGCTTTTTTTCTCCGCCGGCGCACGCGCTGAGCGCAAGTACTCCAAAAGCAACCGCGAATCCATGGAACTGCATCGTTTAAGGCCTCCCAGAGCCGAACGGTAGTGCATAAATAACAGTAGACTTCGCAACCATAGAGATTGTGAATTTATTCACAAGGTTCCCCGCGCGCAAACCCGCCACATCTACGCTTCTCATGATTCGTGCCCTCGACGTCAACATCATCAGGTGATCGCAATCCCCGCGCTCGACCTCAGAGGAGCGGCTTGTGTCCAGCTCGCAGCTGACTCTTACGACAAAGAATTGTTGCGCATCCCGGATCCGGTTGGCGTGGCCCGAGCGTGGCGACAGTATGGATTCCATCATCTTCATGTCGTTGACCTCGATGGAGTAGCGGGACGAGGACAGAATTCGGCGGAGATCCAGGCAATTCTGGCGGCAACGGATGCAGAGGTTCAAGTTGGGGGAGGGATCCGCAGTCAGTCGTCCATTGAGCAGATGTTGACTGACGGCGCTCAACGTGTGGTAATTGGAACGCGCGCGCTGGAAGACCCGGACTGGCTAATCGAAATGAGCATGGCGTTTCCCGGATGCATTGTCGTCGCTGCCGACGTCCGTGATCGAAGAATTCTGTCCCACGGTTGGACTCGGACGCACTCGAAGCTGGTGCTTGACCTGATCGAAGAGCTCAATGGTCTACCACTCGCTGGCGTACTGGTAACGGCGGTACATCGCGAGGCAGCGATGCGCGGAACCGATTTACCGCTTATGGAAGACGTCGCGGAAGCCGCGGAATTTCCGGTTTTCGCTTCCGGCGGGCTGGGAAGCCTGAACGATCTTCGTGCTCTCGAGGACCGTGGGGTCTCTGCCGCGATAATCGGGATGGCGCTCTACACTGGCGCGATGGATCCTCGCGTCGTCGCCGAGGAATTCGCGGAGTAGCCGCTAGCTTTAGCGGCTACTCGACCTCGCTAAAACAGGCTGATGGTTCGCGGGTTCAGCTTCGATGGATCGCCGACGTACGCGAAGCGAAATCCTTTCATGTATTTCCTCGCGACGCGCTGAACTGCTTCGGGAGTGACGCTCTTCAACTCATCGACGAATCGGTCCGCCTCGTGATAGTCTCCCCCGTACAGCTGGGATCTGGCAAGGAAATCTGCCTGGGCCGCATTAGTCTCGTTGTCAAGAAAGTACTCAGTGATGAACTGTTCTTCGAGCTGTTTTAGACCGGCAGCGTCGAGCATTCCCTGCTGAAGGTCAACGACCGCGGCACGCATCAATTTGAGTGTCGTATCTGGTGAGACGGTAGAGACGTAAAGTCCGCCCAGGGTGGCCGCTCGATCCACGAACGGAGCGTGAACATCGTAGGTGAGGTTTTGACGCGTTCGAATCTCTGCGAACATGCGACCGGTGAGGACGGAAGTCGCAACCCTCAGGGCCTGGTAATCCTCTCCCTTTGCCAGTGGACCGCTGTAATACCCAAGGATGTAGTTGGTGGGCAGTTGTCGGCGTGCGACCACGACCGCTGTTTGGGATTCGGGGACGCGGGGCGGGGCAGTCCAGCTATAGCTCCCACGTGAAAGTTGCCCTATCGACTTGCTCACCAGGCTCTCGATGTGGGCACGGTCGATGTTGCCCACGACGACGAGCAGCATTCGTGATGTGACGATCTGCGTCCGCTGATAATCGCGCAGCGATGCCGAGTCGATCGCCTGAATCGACTGTTCGTTTCCGCCCACTGAGACGGCGTACGGATGGCCAACGAATGTGATGCTGTCCGCAAGAAGGTCCGCGAGCGCATCGGGGTCGTCTCGGCGCTGTCGGATTCCCGAGAGGTATTGGGCTTTTACTACGGCTATCTCCGCTTTCGCCAAGGTTGGATGCATCAACCTGTCGGCAAAGATTGCCCACGTGGAATCGAAAACTTCAGTACTCGATCGGATGCCGAACATTGTCCAGTCTGAGCTCGGAGCGACCACGATCTCACTGCCTAGCTTCGCCATCGCGCGCCGGAGCGCGTTCTTTGGGTACTGTCGGGTGCCTCTCTCCGAAACATCGAGGAGGATTGGCTCCGTTCCGGCATTGGCTTCTGTGACCTGACGAGCGCCGCCGAGGAGATAGAGATTCGCGGCTACGACGTTGTTCGCGCTGTTCTGACGCAAAATCACGTGCACTCCGGAGACGTCGAAGCTGGTGGTCAGCGCCGTCATTGCGAGGGCAATGGAAAGCAACATTAGCGTGCCCCCGCTATCACGAGATCTTCCGGAGTGAGTTTCAGGGATTGCCTTTCGTCCGTCGAGATCAGCACCCCTGCGATGTGCGGCTTACCGACAATGTATTTGCGTGCGTATCCACGCAGATCATCCAATGATTGTTGTGCCATGTAGTCAACGTATCCCATGTAGTACTCGAGGCTCGCCACGCTCCACCAGAAGCCGAGTGTGTGAGCGAATCCGGAAGCGCGCTCCCGGTCGAAAGCGGACGTGACCGCTCGGTGTGCTTTAACCGCCTCGAGCTCGTCCGACGTGAAATATCCCGGAGTGTCGAACTTGGCGATCTCGCCATAAAGCGCCGTCAAAGCCGGCCGAAGCTGTTCTGCCGAGGTCTGGCCGCTGATGGTGATTGGACCCGTGTGGTTCAGCGTGTAGTAGTTCACACCAAGGGCCTGCCACAACCCACTATCGACGAGCTTCTGCTGAAATTGTGACTGCGGATCATTGAGCACGTCCGAAAACACGTCGGCGGCATAAGTCGCCTTGGGATCCTGTCCGACGCTCGGGCCCTGCCACTGAATCTGAACCGTCACCGCCCCCACGGGTGCTTCAACGATCAGCCCTTCGCTTTTTTGAATGGGCGGGATGGCTGGAATCGGGTCGGCCGCGAATGGATCGGCGCCGCGGTTCCATTGGCCCAACTCCCGCTCGGCGAGCGCGAAGACCGTCGCGGGATTGACGTCACCTGCAACGACCAGCGCCGAATTGTTAGGAACGTAGTACTTGTTCTGAATGGTGCGCATCTTTTCAGGCGTGGTGGTCAGAACGATCTGGCGGTCGCCGATGACGTCCTTCCTGCTGAAGTTGCCCGGATAAAGTTTTGCATCCATCTCACGCGACAGCGCGAAGAACGGGCTTGACTCGTTTCGGTCATACTCGCCGATCACGACCTGGCGCTCTCGTTCGAGCTCGTCCTGCCGGAAAAGGGGAGCGCGCAATGCCGTCGCCAGGAGATGGATTCCATCCCCTAGTTTCTCCGCGGGCACCGTCATGTAGTAGTTGACGCGTTCTTCCGCCGTAGTTCCGTTGAACACTGCACCCAAGTCGGACGCGCGGTCCCAGAATTGATTTGGATCGGGATATGTGGAGTTCGCCCGGAAGAACATGTGCTCATACATGTGAGCCAACCCTTCGTACGCGGGCGACTGGGTGAACGACCCGTTCTTTACATCGATCTCGATCGTCGCTAACGGGACGCCATGGTTCTCGACAACTATTATCTCGAGACCGTTCCCGAGAACCTTGCGCTGAATGATCTTTTCCAGCTCCGCTCTCTGCGCACCGGCTTTCAGTGGTAGGGCAGCGAAGAGAAGAAGCGCTAGAGTAGCGCAGTAACGCACGACACCTTTTCTTTCGGACATGTCAGATTCTGGGAAAGCCCGCTCGAACACTTACGGGCAATTGATCGCTCGACTCGACAGCGCGAGACTCAAGCGAGATGAGCCACTTGCTCAATACACCACGTTCAGGATCGGCGGTCCAGCCGATTTCTTCTACGATGCAACATCGACCGAGGATCTGGCAGGGGCTGTCACCGCCGCTCGTGACTTGGGGATGGAGTACTTCGTGCTCGGGCTCGGCGCCAACATCCTCATCGGCGACAAGGGATTCCGCGGCCTTATGATTCGGAACACTTCGAGTCATCTGAAGTTCACCGATGATGGCAGGCTCTGGGTGGAGAGTGGGGCAGTGATGGCGCGGCTGATACCTCAGGCTGTCGAGCGCGGATTTTCGGGTCTCGAGCACTACGTCGGTATTCCCAGTACGGTCGGTGGAGCGGTCTGGCAAAACCTGCACTTTCTCTCGCCCGCCCCGGAGAGAGAAAGAACCATGTTCATCGCGGAGATCTTTGAATCGGCGGAGCTGCTGACTCACGATGGCAGAAGACAGACCGTCGATCGGGACTATATGCAGTTCGGTTACGACACCAGCACGCTCCACAAGCAGCGGGACATCGCGCTCGCGGTCACTTTTCAGCTCGAGCGGGGAGACAAGGCGGTCATGCACCGGATAATGCAGGAAAACCTCAGCTGGCGTGGTGGCAAGCACCCGTGGCTCGAGTATCACCCGAGTGCGGGCTCGATCTTCAAGAAAATCGAGGGTGTGGGTGCGGGGCGCCTTATCGACGAAGTCGGTTTGAAGGGATTCCGTCATGGTGACGCTCAGATTTCTCACATCCATGCGAACATCATGGTCAATCTCGGTAAAGCCACAGCGAAGGACGTTCGCGAGCTGGTTGCGATCGCCCAGGAGAAGGTGCAACAGCGATTTGGCCACCATTTGGAGGTCGAGATAGGATTCATTGGCGAATTCTGACCAGTCAGGCTGTGGCTAGCTGTTCAGCGCGCTCGGTAGCGCCAGTCCATCGATCAATCGCAGCATCCAACTGGCGGCGCGCCGCGTCAAGCTCCTTTCCCGACACACGTGATCGCTCCATCCCTTCTCGTGTTGTGTAGAGCTCGGGATCCTCTAGAACTGCGGTAAGCTCAGCCACTTTCCTCTCGAGCACTGCGACTTCTTTCTCGCATTTCTCGACCTTCAGCCTCGCTTCACGCAACGCCGTTTTGCTCTCGTCACCTTTCACCTCGCGCCTTCTCGTAGCCTGGCGCTCCCTCACTCTGCGAAGTGCCTCCTGCTCGGATGCGGCAACGGCAGCGGCGTGCTCGCGCTCACGGCTCTGTTCCTCCCACTCTCCGAACGATCCCGGAAAATCCGTGACGTGCTGCTCATGTAGTACCCACACTCGCGACGTAAGGGCCTCCAGCATTGCGCGATCGTGACTCACCAGGAGAATGGTGCCTTCGTATGATTCGAGCGCCTCTTCGAGACCCTCGACTGACTCGATGTCGAGATGGTTGGTCGGCTCATCTAGAACGAGAAAGTTTGCCCGGCTAAGCACCATCATGGCGAGCGCAACGCGAGCCCTCTCCCCGCCCGATAGCGTCTCGGCACGACGTTGGGCCTCATCCCCTGAAAAACCAAAGCGGGCAAGATGACCCTGTACTTGCCGGCGTTCCCAGTTTGGCCGCAGCTCGCTGATCACATCGAAGAGGCTACGGTCTACAGGCACCTGCGCCATATCCTGGCGGTAGTAGCTGGGACGAACCGATCCCCCGATCCTGAGCTCTCCGCTTGTGATCTCGCGCTCTCCGACGAGCGCGCGCAGGAACGTGGATTTCCCACTTCCGTTGGGACCGACAAACCCGACAATTTCGCCGCGCTGAATCGTGGCGGTGAAATTTCTGATGAGGGTTCGCCCTTCCACTCCCAGCGTGACGTCCCGAGCGACAATCACCTGGTCACCGCCTCGCTCGGACATGTCGAGCCTAAGGCCCATGGCACTACCTTCGTCCGCTGTCGGTCCGCTCAGTCTCGGCATTCGGCTCAGACGCTTGCGCCTTCCTTTGGCCTGCTTCGTATTCTGACCGGCAATGTTGCGCCTGATGTAGTCTTCTTCGTCAGCTATGACCTTCCGTTGCTTGTCGGCCGCCCGTTGCTGACTGAGTCTTCGTTCTTCGCGCTGAGCGACGAATGATTCGTAGCCGCCAGTGTACTCCACGGCCGAACCACCTTCCAGATGGAGCACGTGATCCACGACATTCGCGAGAAATGTCCGGTCATGGCTGATCAGGAGAATCGTCTTGTCAGTGTTTTTCAGGTAGTCTTCGAGCCACCTGGTCGTCTCGAGATCCAGGTGATTCGTCGGCTCATCGAGCAGCAGGATATCGGCTGCGCTAACGAGTTGCCGTGCCAGGCCAAGTCGTCCGCGTTCGCCACCGCTCAACTGCTCCAACGGCTGGGTGCGCGCTTTCTCTGCGTCGAATCCGAGACCCTGAAGCACTGCATCCACCCTTGGCGCGAAGGTGTAGCCTCCCTCGCGATCGAATCGTTCGAGATCGCGATCGTAGCGCGCGAGCATCTGCGGGGAGGCGGCCTCACCGACCTTTGCTAGCTCGGCACCTTGCTCCGCCAGAGAGTGTTCGAGCGCGAGAAGCTCCGAGAATTCTCCCGCTCCCACCTCCCAGACTGTTTTGGCGCCGCCGAAATCGCGGTGCTGCTCTAGAAGCGCCACTCGCAGGCCGGGCTGTTGCGTCACCGCACCTTCGGTTGGCTTCTGTGCTCCCGTAATCAGTCGAAAAAGCGTCGTCTTCCCGCTTCCATTGCGACCGAGGATTGCCCAGCGGTCACCTTTGCCGACGGTGAACGTTATCCCCTTGAATATCCTCGCGGCGCCAAACTCGACTCCCGCGTTCGAAACCGATATCTGTGTCACGCGCGGAGCACGCTCGAACAGGCCGAGAGACAGCGCTCCAGAGTTTCGAGCGTGTGATCACCCATGTGTCCGATTCTAAAAGTTGAGCTCTTGAGCTTTCCGTATCCGCTGCCGACGACGAATCCTTTTTTCGCGACAGCGGCAGTGAATGCATCCCCGGCAATGGCTGTCGGCAGCCTGATCGTGGACACGGTCGGCGATTGGGATCCGAGAGGTGCGATGTTGGCGACGCGCTTCCCGGTCTCGTCGGCGATCTTTGCCAGCCATTCCTGAGTCCTCGCGGCCATCGCTTTGTGCCGGGTCCATCGAGCTTCGATTCCGTCGGCGGTAATCGATTTCAGCTGAAGCTCGAGCGCGTAGAAAAGCGAAAGAGCTGGAGTGCTTGGAGTTTGGTTCCTTCGCGCGTAAGCATCGAGCTCCACCAGATCGAAATACACGCCGCGTGCGGATGTCGCATTTGCCTGATCGACGAAGGAAGGCGAAGCGACGGCGAACGAGAGACCCGGAGGCAGCGCCAGAGCTTTCTGAGAGCCCGTCAGTACGTAGTCGAGCTTCCATTCGTCAAACCTCAGCTCGGCTCCGGCGAATCCGCTCACGCTATCAACCAGGCAGACCGCACCGTGACGATGAGCACAGTCAGAGATCGCGCGCACATCGTTCAATGCGCCTGTTGAGGTTTCCGAATGTACTACTGTGATGGCGGCGTATTTCCGCATCGCCAGACGTTCATCCAGCTGTGGAATGGTGTGTATCTGCCCCCAGGCGACCTCATATCGGTCCACGTCGCGCGCGCACATCGAAGCGATGTGGGCGAACCGCTCGGAGAATGCGCCATTTACGAGGCAGAGCATGCGGCCGGCGGGCGCGCAACGAATCGCCGACTCCATCATCCCCGTCGCTGACGACGAGTTGATATACACAGGCCGCTCGGTCATGAACAACGGCTGCAAGCCACGCTGAAGTCGCTCGAACAGTTGCTCGAACGCTGATCCACGGTGGGCTATCATCGGCTGCATCATGGCAGCCATGATTTCCTGCCGAACTTCAGTTGGGCCCGGAAGAAAAAAAGTGCCGAATGCCTTGTTCGTATTCATTCAAGTACAAGGGCTCGGAGTTGGTCAAAATTTTCAATCACATAATCGGCGCGTTCGATTACAGGGTCGCGTTTCATGAAGCCGGTGAACGCCGCAAACCCGTCCACGACAGGCCTGATCTCGCAGTCGGTCATTCCATCGCCAACTGCTAATACCGGACCTTTCAACGCCATCTCCTTTACTGTCGTCCGCTTTCCATACTGACGTGTCATCAGAGAGTGTTCATCGAAGCCGGTGTACTCGCCGTTTCCGCCGAAGAATACGGAGACGGCGTGAACTCGTTGCTCAGAGATTCCAAGCTCTTTGGCAAGCGGCAATATGGCTTCACGCAATCCACCGCTAACCATTACCAGCTCGACATCGTGTTCGCGAAGTTCAGCAAGCACTTCCCGTGCACCCGCTGCGACCTTATCGATGTAAACGCCACTTAGCTCATGTATCTCTGACAGAGTCGGCTTCACTATGGCCATCCTCTCACCATAAACGGCTTCGATCGGAATGAGCCCCTCCATCGCACGGGCGGTCAGCGAACCACTCCATGTTTCGATTTCGGCACCGCGCCGTGACGCGAGCCAGTCTATTCCTTCCACACCACTCAACGTCGAATCCACGTCCAGGACGACCGAATTGAATCGACTCACAGAATGTTGCCGGGGGCAAGAATGCCCAATGGGTCGAGCTCGCGCTTTACCGCTGTCATCATGGATATCTGCAGCGGATTCATCTGCAGGGGCAGCCATCGGCGCTTGATCTTGCCGATGCCGTGCTCCGCCGCGACTGTGCCGCCGAGCGACAGAACGTGCTTTAGCGTCCGCTCGACCACTTCTTCTATAGTAGCCAGCTCCTTCGTATCGCGAGCGATGAAATTCTGATGTGGATGACCGTTTCCGGCATGTCCATATATTACTGGCGCTTCGAGTCCACCCTCAGATGCAAACGCTCGAGCTGTTTGAATTGCCTGTTCCAGCTTTCGGTAAGGAACGGCCCAATCGGTTCCCACCTTTCTGCCTCCTGCTTCACGATACTTCCCTCCCTTCTCGTTCATGGTAGCAGGAATGCTGTGACGAATTCTTCGCGCTTCTCGCAACCTTGCTTCGCCATCGAAGACGAGAGGCTCAAAATCTGGAGCGATTGACTCGATCAGCTCGAGCCAGCGAACGAGGCTCGCATCGAGATCGTCAGTGATTTCTTCCTCGACGTACACCATCGCTCCTGCATCTTTTGCAATCGCCGCGGCTGGAACGCTCTGACGGGCGATCTCGAGCGCTCTCTCGTCGAAATACTCGATACATCGCGGGGAAACGGACGTTGCTTCCCGGCTGGCTACCACAAATTTGAGGGCTTCGCTCTCTTTCCTGAAAAGGGTTGCAAGCCCGACCACGCGCTGCGGTAAGGGAAGCAGGGCAAGTTCCGCCTCAACGATCACTCCAAGAGTCCCCTCACTGCCGATGAACCAATCGATTGGGTCGTGCGCAAACGCGTACCCGACGGTGTTCTTTTCGAGATCCGATCTTCGGAAATCCACCAGATCGCCGTTTGCCATGACAATCTTGAGCGCCCGAACGTGCTTGCGGGTCGCACCGTATTTAAAAGTGCGCGCTCCTGATGCATTGCACGCGATCGCACCACCTATTGTCGATTCCTCTTCACTTGTCGGATCCGGTGCAAACAACAACCCCGCCACCGCAACTGCCTTTTTGATGTCGGCGACAATCGCTCCGGGGCCGACCGTAACTGTCCTGGATTTGACATCGATATCCCCGATCTGATCCAAGGATCGAAGTGAGAGCAGCAGCCCCTTATCAGTGATCGACGCACCCGTAGTGCTCGTCTGTGCACCGGCGGATGTCACGGGAATCCGCTCGGCAGCAGCCTTCTTCACGAGCTCGATCACGTCGCCCATCGTCTCAGGCCGAGCTACGAGGTCAGGAATTAGCTGAAGGCCTGATGAATCGGCCTCGTAAGCTTGTCGTATGGCTCGGTCGCTGCTTACGGCTGTGCTCACCCTGAATGAAAGCAGACGACTGCGGCAGACAGAACGTCCGGCAGCCGAAGCAGTGACTCCCGGATTGTTTCACTGACGTCCCCGTCGACTGAAACAGCGGCCAAAGCCTGGCCCCCCTGAGCAAGCCGTGCCTGGTGGTATTCGGCGATGTTCACATTCGCTTCACCGAGAAGTGTTCCGACTCGCCCGATCACGCCAGGGACGTCGTTGTTCGTAAGAATCAGCAGCGTATCTCTCGGCTGGATGTCTACGTGAAAAGCGCCGATGCGGGTCAGTCTCGGAGTGGCACCCGGTTGCGCAGTGCCTGCGATTGCGATTTCCTGCATTCCACCGCTCAGCCGCACCTCTATTCCGTGAGCATTTTCCTGAGCGGCCGTTTCGGTGGTCGATAGCTCGATGCCGCGCGATTCTGCGACAGCACGTGCGTTGATGAGATTGAGACGATCCTGTTCTACGGTTCCCTCAAGAACGCCGCGAGCTGCTGCTGCTACGAGCGCGCTTCGCGCTCCCACTAACGCCGATCCGGCTCTGACATCCACACGCTGGACTGCCCGCGTCCCTTGTGTTGCAAGAATTGCCTTGCCGACCGCTGCCGCTTTTCTGGCGAGCGAAAGCGCAGGCTCCACTTCGGCCCACTGGCCTCCGACATCGGCGACGTTGATGGAGCGGGAAAGCTCACCACTCAGCAGGGCGTCGCGCACAGCTATGCACACATCCACTGCGACGTTACGCTGCGCTTCCATCGTCGACGCGCCGATGTGCGGCGTCAGCAGGACATCTGGCCGCTTACGGAGGGGATGATCCGCAGCCAGCGGCTCTTTCTCGTAAGCATCGATTATTGCTCCGAGGAGATGCTTGCTTTCGAGCGCTTCGATCAGCGCCTCCTCGTCGACAATCCCTCCTCGGGCCATGTTGACGACTATTGCTTTCTGGGGAAGCCTCGCCAGCTCTCGGCGTCCGATCATTCCAGTGGTCTCATCAGTCAGGGGAGTGTGCACCGTGACCACATTCGATTGCTCGAGCAGGGAATCGAGCGAGATCGCTTCCTGAACTCGCAGCGCTTCGAAGCGTGTCCGCGCTATATACGGATCGTAAGCGAATACATTCATACCGAAGGCTCGGGCCCTCGTGGCGATCTCTCCGCCGATACGCCCCAAACCCACGATTCCGAGCGCTTTGTCTTTGAGCTCTGATCCCAGCAGCGCCGATCTGTCCCACCGTCCGGCATGCATCGAGCTGTCAGCACGCGGAATGTATCTGAGGAAAGAAATGACGGCCCCGAAAAACAGCTCCGCAACCGCAATAGTGTTTCCTGCCGGAGCATTTATCACTGCCACACCCAGCGATGTGGCGGTATCTAGCGCAATGTTGTCTACACCCACGCCGGCGCGACCAACGACCTTGAGACGACGCCCTTTCTCGAGTACCTCTGCGGAGATGCGGGTCGCGCTCCGGCCTATGATCGCGTCGTAGTCGGCAATCCTGGCGAGAAGCTCGTCTTTTGGAAGGGTCGGTACTTCGTCGACGACGAGCTTTGGCTCGGCCAAAAGAAGCGCGACACCTTCGGCATCGATCTCATCGGTGACGAGAACGCGATAAGTCACTGTTCCTGAACCGGTTTAGTGCGGGAAGGGTGGAAAGCTCAATATCGCTTGACCAAGCTTGGCGCCACAAGCGACCAGAATGCTCTTATAGTTCGATCCAGTTTTTCCACGTCCCCTCGTCAGCACCAATGGTGAGCCGATTAGCGCTTCGTACCAGCGGGATTTTCAACAGGAGCGGCTCTTCGGAGAGCTTCTCGAGCCAACGATCGTCCGAAAGTTGCGCATAGCGGAGTCCGAGATCAGCAAATCGTCTGGAATCCTTGTCAACGAGCATCATTACGCCAAATTTTTGCGCAAATCTCCGTAACTCCCCCAGAGATGCTGGTTTTTCCATCAAATCAACGAAATGAGTTTTGATTCTTCGTTCGGAAAAAAAGCGAAGAGCCTTCCGGGTATCCGCGCTTTTTCTAATACCGAAAATCTGAACCTCCAAGCCTCGTCCCTCCGTGCTTTTGCGGGAATGTGCTCACCGATTCCATCGATCTCTCAGGTGTCGATCAATGGCGGGTGACGTAATGTATTCCCCCGCCTGGTGGATTCCGGGCGGCCATTTGCAAACTTTGTGGGGAAAGCTTTTCCGGAGACAGGCGCCGGCACCCACGGTCCTACAACGTTGGGATACACCGGACGGTGATTTTCTGGAAGTGCATCGCCTGACCGCGGAGCCCGGCGCTCCGCGAATGTTACTGCTGCACGGGCTCGAGGGCACCATACGTTCGCATTACGCACAAGCTCTGCTAAACGAGGCGGCCAGGCGCGGTTGGGGAGCCGATCTCATGATCTTCCGTTCGTGCGGCTCCGAGTTGAACCTCACCCGACGGTTTTATCATTCCGGCGAAACCGGTGATGCCGGATTCTTTCTGGACAGAGTATTGAGCGAATTTCCCACTTCACCACTCGCGCTCGTGGGTGTGTCGCTTGGCGGGAATGTGCTGCTGAAATTTCTCGGAGAGCGTGGCCAGGACCTTCCCGTACGACTCAAAGCGGCTGCGGCGGTGTCAGTCCCGTTCGATCTCGCGCGTTCGTCCCGGCGAATCAATCGTGGGTTCTCGAGATTCTACCAACGATTCTTTCTGAACTCGCTTCGCAGGAAGGCGCAGGAGAAGGCACTCAAGTTCCCGGACTTGGCTCCTCAGGGTAGCATAGCGGAGCTGAAAACCCTC
>JAXDME010000073.1:0-10837 GCA_034666285.1 Gemmatimonadaceae bacterium
GTGGATTCGACGGCCCGTTGTCCTCTATCGTCTTCCAGTACTCCGACCCCGTCAGATACACCACCTGGCCCGACGGATCGGCAAAGTAACGCGGATTCATCGCACTCACTCGGAGAGGACCCGCTGCAGAATTCGCGACAACGACCAGAGTCGTGGAATCTGTGAAACCCGCGACCGCTGCGCGTATGACTGTTGTGCCCGCAACCTTGCCAGTCGCGGCTCCGCCCCCGTCGATTATCGCGATCGCGGGCACACTCGATTGCCAAGAGACCGTCAAATTGCGTGACGAGCCATCATCATAAGATCCAGTCGCTCGGAAGTTGACGATGCCGGAAGTGGCGATGACGGCTTTACGCGGCGAAATTGTAACGGAAGACAATCTCGCCGACTCGCCGCTGGTACTACTGCAGCCCCCAACGAGCAATGAGAAAAGCCAACAACCGATCAGTCGCCGCAACATTCGGGGTCGATTCCTCAGCTGCGCTGCGCAAGAACCGCGATCGTCTGCCCGAACCCCAGCCGCTCCTTGGTCCGCTCGAGAACTTTTTGCGAGAAAACCCGCCCAAGCAATCGGTTGAGCCGCGTCGAGTTGACTAGTCGGAGAAAGCCCAACTGCCCCTCGGGCAACAGCGTCGTAAAACGCCGAATGACGAAATCACGCCTGATAAGTTGCCGCAGCTCGCGGGGCGAGACCCAGCGGCGAAGCTGTCCGGAAGCTGGAGGATTTACTCCGGACCGACGTTCGAATACGAGCCGGTTCTGCGTCGTCAAAATCAGGTAACCGCCCGGCTTCAGAACATCCCGGATTCGGTTGATGAAAGCCGGCTGATCAACCACGTGACTCAGCGTCTCTAGCGACACAACGATATCGAACTCTCCATTCGCAAGCTTGGTGTGCGAGAAGTCCTCGCATTCAAACCGAATGTGGGGATATCGCTGGCGAGCTTCACTGATCGACGCATCCGCGAGATCGGTCCCAACCACATCCCCGTACTCGGCCAATTGGTCGCTCAACCAACCGGTGGCACAGCCCAGGTCAAGAATTCGAGGTTGTTTCAACCCGAGTTGGCGTACCCACTCAAACACCGTATCCCGCCGCATCATGGTCGGCGGATCAACGTTCGGATTGTATCCCGCTCCGCGATTCTTCGAATTCCACTCGTTCCAAAAACGCTGCTGCGCTGCTTCACCGGGCAATTCCGCGGGCGAGGCTGTTTCGGAAATCCTGGGTGTGTCAGTCACATTAGGGGTCGTCCGATATTTGTATGGGTTGCCATCAGCCATTCACGCCGGACTCCTATCCGGTGCACGTAATGGCGCCAACACTTGCATGTCCGGAACTGTAGGCTCCGCATCAAACCGCGCCACGACTGGGTATAGGTTGGCAGCGCCACGACTATCGCGATCCGTCGTCATCACAAATGAAGTCGCGGGGAAGACATGATCGTATTCGCTCTCCGTATCGTAACGGTACAAGTAGGCACCGATATAATACGTCCCGGGCCCGAGATGCAGATCGACATCGAAATCGCATTCCGCTTTCTGACGCGCCTCCAGAGACAGTGGCGGCTGACCGAGTCGCTGAGTCGAGGTGTGAAAGACGTCGTAGAAGTCAGCATTGAATAGCTGGATCACGACGGCAACCTTTTCGGCGCTGGCGACTGCCTCGAGCCTTACGGTAATCCTCGCCCTGCTGCCGGCTTGAAAAGTGCCGGTCTCTCCTCCCGCGCCCGATATCTTCGTTCCGACGAGACGTACCGGACCACGTGCCGGCCGCTCATCGTGATTCACCGCAGTGTCCAGATAGCGACGGATTACATCGTCGGTCGGTCCGTCAACGACTATCTGTCCACGCTCCAGAAGGATCCCGCGTTCGCAGAACTCGGCTACCGCTTGCAAGTTATGCGAGACGAATATGACCGTCGCCCCGCCCTTTGCGATCGCCCGCATCTTCTCGATCCCTTTGCGCTGGAACGTGAAATCGCCGACGCTCAGCACTTCGTCGATCACCAGAATGTCCGGCTCGAGATGGGCCGCCACTGAAAACCCCAAACGAGCGAACATACCCGACGAGTAACGCTTGACCGGCGTGTCGATGAATTCCTCGAGCCCGGCGAAATCCACGATCTCATCGAACTTGCGCCTGACTTCTGCGCGCGTCATGCCGAGGATTACTCCGTTGAGGAATACGTTTTCGCGCCCCGTCAGATCGGGATGAAAACCGGCGCCCACCTCAATGAGCGCGGACAAACGGCCATTCACTTCGATGCTGCCCCGGGTCGGAACCATGATGCCACTTAAATGTTTGAGCATGGTGCTCTTACCTGCACCGTTATGCCCGATAATGCCAAGTGTCTCGCCCTTCTTCACCTCGAAGTCGATGTCGTTGAGAACCCAGAACTCCTGCGGAGCCAATGCCCGTTCGCGATCCTTGCGAACCGCATTCTTGACCAGCGATGGAATGAGATCCCGCAGGGAATCGTGCTGCTGACCGCGTCGGAAGCGCTTGAAAACATGATTCATGCGCAAGGAAAACTCGCTCATCGCGTCATCCTCATACGCTCTCCGCGAAACGAGGCTCAAGCCGCTGGAAGAAAACAGTTCCTCCCCATAACAGCAGCAACGCGATGGCAGCGCTATAGGCGATCCAGGACATGTCCGGAGTGCGACCCTGAATCACCGTCGAATTCAGCCCCTCGAGGATCGGCGCCATGGGATTCAGCATCAGGAGCGTTCGCCACTTGCCGGCTACCGAAGCGTCATAGAGCACCGGCGTGAAAAAAATCGCAAACGTCAGAATGACCTCGACGAGATACTTGATGTCTCGAAAGAAGAGGTTCCCCGCCGAGAGAATAATGCACAGCCCAGCGGTAAGGATCACCAGAATGAGCAGCAGTACGGGGACCCACAATATGTTCCACGATGCTCGTGCTCCCACGAATGGAAGAAGCACGACGACTACCGGTATGGCGATAGCCATATCGAAAAGCGAAGTCAGCACGGACGACAGTGGAAAAATCAGCCGCGGAAACTTTATCTTGGTAACCAGGCTGCTGTTGCCGGTCAGGCTGATCGTTCCGAAGCGCAGTGCAGAGACGAAGAACGCCCACGGTAAAGCCTTCACACCAATGCCCCCGATGTCCGCGGCGGTGATCGGCCGGCCGGACACCTTCGAAACGGCGATTCGGACAACCAGGCCAGCAGACGTGATGATGATTGGCATCAACAGGGCCCAAAGGAGCCCCATCACTGACTGCTTGTAACGAATCCTGATTTCCCGCCAGGTGATCATGTAGAGCAATTCACGGTTTCGGATCAAGTCTCTCAGCGCTTCCTTCACTTTTCTCCGCGCCCGATGCTGAGACTCTGACCGTTGCCACTCCTGACGCGTTTGAGCCTGTCTCGCTCCCGCGTCAGCCACCTCGGTCTCGCTACGGCTTTGATAGCTGCTCTCGCAATTTGTGGTGCGAGCGTCCAGCGAGACGGAAGGTCTTCGCCAATGGCCGCCAAACCTTGTCTGTGATACTGCCAAAACGGATCGTCGCGCCCCAACACTACGTTTTCGCCGAGGATCCTCAGGTAGTCTGCGCGCACCGGGCGCATGCGTTTCACGAACTCTTCTCTCGAAAGAGACACCGGCCCGAACTTACGAAGCGTCATATAGGAGTGGAGCACAGTCCAGAAGTAGGTCTCGATTGCGGTAAGATTTCCGCTGTTTCCCACGCGGCTGAACGACAAGACCTGGTGCACGAATCCCAGATCGGCCTTGGCGAGCACTTCGTAGCACAGCTCGGTGTCTTCGTGAAGCGAAACTTCCGAATAGAACGGGTCGCGCTTCGCCAGCAGATCTGACCGATACATCAGAGTCGTTGGGGAACCGAACACGAAACGGCCTTCGAGCAGCTGCATCCTGCTGACATCACGGCCGGACATGCATTCGGTCGGCCATTCAATCCCGGTGCCGCAGACTTCCGCGCCTCTCAGGCGATACGAGCTGATAATCGCGGCGCTGGGATGTGATTCCCCAACAGCCACCATCCGCTCCAGACATTCGGGGAAGATCCAGTCGTCCGCCTGGACGACTTTCACGTACCGCGACTTCGGCGAAACGTTACGCAACGCTCCGTTGTAGTTCGGAACCTGACCGACGAACTCAGCGTTACGGATCACGCGGATTCGCGAATCTTTATCCGCGTATTCGGCCGCGATTGCGGCGGATCCATCGCTGCTATGATTGTCGACGAGCAGGTACTCGAACGTGCTGTACGTTTGGGCCAGCACGCTCTCGATACACTCGCGTAAATACTCCGCCGTATTGTAGAACGGTGTCACCACTGTGACGAAGGGGTGGTCTATCATCCGCGGCGCTTCAAGAGTTGCGGGAGCATGTCATCCTGTTCCCGCAGCGCAGTGCTCGCAGTTTCAACATAATCTCTTAACCGCTTCGCACACGGTTCCAATTGATCTGTAAGGTTCTGCAGTATCCGGATGACCTCATCGACTTTGGCGGTCCGCAAGTCAACGCAGAATTCGGATACTCCGGAATCACCCATCACCGCGCGCACTTTCCGATCATGCGAAAGTGCAAGTACTGGTCGTGCCGAAACGATCGCGAGCAACACGCCATGAAGGCGACTCGATATTACGACATCGAGTCCGCGAAAAAACTCGAGCAACGCGTTCGGACTCTCGGCTTGCGCAATCTTGCAGGAGGTGCGCGTCCCCTCACCAAGCAGCTCCCAGATGTCTCGCACGGCAGTCATGTCTCCGGGATTGCTCACGAACAGGTGTACCCGATCGCCTCTCGCCGCTATAGCAGTCACGAGATCGGCCCAGAGCTCGATGAGCCGGTCGTAGCCACTCTGGTCTTCGACCGGCCAGCTGCCGGGACGCAGGTAGACCATGGGACTCACGCCGATATCAAAGCCCGGGCGGCGCGGAGGTCTCGCCGGCGGAGCTGTGAGTCCAAAAGCGAGATCCGGAACCACCGGGAGCTTGCGCTGAACTCCGAGTTGCAACGTCATCGCGCTCGAGCCCGCATCGCGAACGGAGCAATAGGCAGCGCTGCCGACCGCATACCGGAGGAACCGCCGGCTCAGCCAGTTTGACGCGCCTCCGTAACCCACACTGAGCAACGCGAATGGAACTCTAGCTCTGCGCGCCAGCCATGCCCAGCGTGCGAGCGCGTAGGGCTGACCCCACGCGCCACCCCACACGGCATCGAGCTGGCCACCGCCCGACGCAAGAACAAGATCGGCAGTGCGTATCCAACGCCACGCTCTCCGTAGTGCGATCATCTCGAACACGATGGTCGCGACGAGATTGGATGCTCCGCCCGCAAATCGCCCGAGTAGTGGAATGGTTCGAACCCGGCGAGCCAACGAACGAGCCGCACGGACGAGGAATGGACCTTCTCCAAGCGGCGCGCCGAAAAGGTGTCTATTCACGCCGGTGAGCGGCTCCGCCTCGACACCATGGTTCGCAGCAGTTCTCGCCGGGTGCAAGGTGAACGCTCGCAAAGCTACATCCGGCCAACGCCCACGCAGCGCCGCAAACGTCGTCTGCAGTATCGCCTCGTCACCTAGGTTTCCCCAACCCGACGGATAGAGCACGCCGATTGTCGGGGTTTGGTTAGAACGTTCGGCTCCGACGGCGGACTTAACGCTCGATCGGGTGCCGATAAGGGGTATGGCTGTCACAATTGCAACCGACTAAAAAGCCAAATCGCCTGAGGCGTTGAAGACAACCCGGCAGGCGCGCCGGCTCGTTCCACGGCGCGTCAATTGAACGTCCGGAAAACCGGCTTCACAGGTGGTCCGACGAGATGGGAATCAACTCCGTCTTCCAAGGCGCGAGCGTAAATCTCCGCGCCGTGATCTGCTGCTTCGATCGTGCGATCGATGTCGTCATCGGTATGGGAGTAGCTCACGACGAACGAAGGCGCCAACACCCCGCCACGAATCAACTCCTGCATGAACAGCGTGCGATACGCCTGCGACGCCAGGCCATCTGGTCCTTTGGTGGCGTAAACCAGGTTGCAGCCGCGACCGAGAGGCACGAGATGGTCCTGAACACCATGCCGCCGAGTCGCCTCTTCGAATCCAGTGCGGAGCCTTTCGCCTTGGCGGTAGAGCGTTTCGATTACCGGCTCGGTCTTATAGACCTGCATTGTCGCGATGCCCGCGGCGAGCGAATGCGTTTCGGCCCCATGGGTGGTGGACAGCAGAAAAACTCGCTCCTCGGAATGGCGGAGACCGCCACGCTCCATGACTTCCCGCTTTCCCGTCAGCGCGGCAAGCGCGAAACCGTTGGCGATCGCCTTCCCGAAAGTCGAGAGATCCGGTACGACGCCATGAACGCACTGTGCTCCGCCGACATCCCACCGAAACCCTGTGATCATTTCGTCGAGCACCATCAGCGCCCCATGGCGGTCGCAGAGCGTGCGGACCTCCGCCAGAAATCCCGGACGTGGTGCAGTGGCCGTTTCGGCCTCGAGCATCACGCAAGCGATCTGACCGGGATGCTTCACGAACAGCGACTCGAGGCTGGCAGAGTCGTTGAAGCGAAACTTTACAGTGAGATCCCGAATAGCGGCGGGAATACCAGCAGGCGTCCCGGTGCTACCGATGAACCAGTCGTCGGTCGAGAAGAAAGGCTGGTCGCCGCAAATCGCGACGAGGTCGCGCCCCGTAAACGCTCGCGCAAGCTTGAGGGCCGCAGTCGTAGCATCCGAACCGTTCTTCGCGAACTTGACCATCTCACCGGTAGAAACGCAGGAAAGAAATATTTCCGCGCACTCAACCTCCCGCGGACTGGGGCGGGTGAAATTGGTACCGTTGGCCAGTTCCCGGCGGACCGCGTCGATGACTCGAGGAAAAGCATGGCCGAGGCCGACCGATCGAAGCCCCATGCCGTACTCGATGAATTCGTTTCCGTCCAGGTCCCAGACGTGACATCCGCGCCCACGGGCGATGAATGGTGGCGCAGACTGCGGATATTGATCGTCCCCCTTGGCGTAGGTGTGGGCTCCCCCTGGGATCACGTCATGCGCTCGACGCTGCAGGGCACGCGTCGCATGTGACGCGGTGATGGCAAGTGGTCTTTCTTCGACGATTGTCATGGAACGTTCCTTCGTGAGACGTGAGGCGATCGAAGGTTGAGCGCACACGGCTCATCGCCATGCGTGGAGGGGGGGCAACATGCAGACCACCATCCACTCTACGTTTTGCCCCTTTGGAGCGGGGAACGGAGGAAATTGTTGCGTCGACGCGACCAGGTGTTGCGTCATTATCGGCAGGGTTTGCCGACCCTTTTCGAAGTCAAGAGGGAGTTGTTTTCTCCGGTTTTTCCCCGGACCGATAGGCCTCGAGGATCTGTCCCCGCAAAACGTTCAAGTCCCAGCGCGCACGAAAGATTGCCGCTCCACGAAAAGTCAGCAGTGCGCGCGAGAGCACGGCGGTTTGCCGGACCATCTCTCGGAATAAATATCTTGGCACGCCGAGCCACGCTGGCTGCGCTGTCGACCCCGATGCTGTTCTTCCCATGCGATACTGGCCCCGGCCAAAACGGATCGCCCGACGCAGGATCCAGGAGCCGGTCATTTGGAAATCCCGAATGAAGTGCTCCACCTGCGCGTTACGAGCGTGCCATGCAGCGTACCCGCGCTTTGCCAACCGGGTCACGAACTCCGTCTCGCTTCCCATCGCATAGCTTGAACCTTGAGGACCAATCGTCGGATCGAATTGGAATCCCTCGGCAAAAACCTCAGCGCGCACCGCCATGTTGGGCCCGAATACGAAATGGTAATCCATCGGGCCCTCCTGCAACGAAGGAGGGGTCAGCGTAAATACCGGCTCCAGGGGAACCCGCTCCAGCAACCAATCTGGCGGAGCGATCTCCCACCGCGGCAGCACGACGCCGCCAAATATCGAATACTCGGGGTTATCATCTGCCGCGGACCGCATGCGGACGAGCCAATCTGAAGTGGGGAAAACGTCGTCGTCGGTCAGAACAACCAGGTCGCCTTCAACGTGGGCAAGGGCGGCGTTCAGAGCCGCATTCTTCCCCGGTTTTTCTTCAGAGAGACAAACAAGTGGCAAGCGGTCCCGAAACGAGTTGATGATGTCGTGACTTCGATCGGTGCTCGCGTTGTCTACGACCACCAGCTTCCACCCGCCTTCCGGTTGTTCAAGCTGCAGATATGCACCGAGGACCGCTGGAAGCGTACGCATGCCGTTGCGAGTCGCGAAAATGACGCTGAGCATGATCTTTAGACTCGTCGCTGGTGCCTTCCGAGCCTGCGCAGACGTGCGATGGCGAGCAAAGCGATCTCGCCAACAGCTGGCAGCGGATCCGACCATCGGAAAATCGGTTGATATGGCCCCAACCACGACCGCGCCCAGCCGAGCAGTCCGAGTCGACCAGCCGATCGCTCCGCGCGAACCGCTTGCAGGTCGTAATAAGGGTAGACGCAACGCCGCCCAACGGCATACTCCGAGACGGTTTCAACCGGCTCGTCCAGAGCATCACGTATTGCCATCATGCAAACGTTCACGCCGCACCTCGACGCGAAGTCGACGTACCACCAGGGCCTGGCGTTCACCTCTATCAGATTGAAGACGTCGTCTCGCGGATCTCGTTTGAATTCCGCGCTGAATATTCCCCGATAGCGAATGTCGGAGAAAAGCTGCCTTAATGTCCGTTCGGCATCGCCAGTCGTTTTCAGAGGGATGCTTATCTGGAGCGTACTGTTGCCGAAATCCGGGGGACTCATCCTCAGACGCTGACGAGCAAACAGCGCTCGGACAACTCCGTGACCATCGATGAATCCATCGACGAAGTAGTGATTGGTGGGTGGACCAGGAATGTACTCCTGCAAAATCATCTCGCATCCGGCGGCGCTACACTCCTTCAACCGGTCCCGTGCATCGGACCTGCCATTAATGCGAAAGGCTTTCACCCCAAACTTGGCGAAGAACTGCTGCGAATGCACCGGCTTGAGAAACGAGCTCTCGAGAATGGAGTCAGGGACTTGCTCGAGACCCTGCTCTGACTTCATCAGACGAGTTGACGGGTGTGGCAGTCCGAGACGATCGAGTGCGGCGGCGAATCGCGCCTTGTCAACAAGGAGTTCCAGCGCCTCCCGCGGAGCAACGCTAGCGGGGTAACGAGTACGAACTTCGGCTGGAAGGCCTGCCACTGTTCTGACCCAGAGATCCGAGCACGGCATGAGAACGGTCGGCACGGGCAGACTCTCGAGGGACTGTGCGAGCAGGTCTGGCGAAATCCCGGACAAGGTTCGGGGAGCCGATCGGAACCAGCGCGAGCGTCGCGTAACGCGGTCTACATCCGGCAGGGCGAATACATCAACCCGTGTGTTTGAGAGCGTCCGAAGAACGCCGAGCACTGTTACACCAGAGCCCAAGGCCAGAACCCGGATCCGCTCCGCAGGCGTTTTCACGGGTCCTCCGGTGTCAATCGGAATTCGCTCTTCCCGTTACCAGCTCGAATCCGAATTGGTAAGGGGAGAGAAACCAATCCGAGATCGTTATGCGCTTCAGCCTGAGCGGATCATCGCCGGGCTTTACGGTCCCTCCGTAAGCCGACAGACAGCACCGGAGCCCGAGGTCCTTCACCACCGCCTGGTTCTCCTCGGACATATTTTTTCTCCCACCAAACGGATAAGCGAAAAGTCCCGAGCGTTCGGCCAGCTCGGAGTCGAGCCGTGTGCTACCGCCGGCTATTTCGCGGCGAGCCTCGTCTTTTGGGATCACTCCCAAATCAGGGTGCGTCTGGGTGTGCGATCCTATGTCGTGGCCATTCCGGCGCAGTGAGCGCACCTGGTCCCACGTCATCCACTGCACCTGGATCTTCTTACCTGCGTCCCACCATGGCACGTGATCCGTCCCGATGAACTGCGTCGTCACAAAAAAGCAAGCTCGCTGGCCGTGACGCTCGAGAATTGGAGCCGCAATCGTTGCGTTGCCTCGATAGCCATCATCGAAAGTGATTGCCAGAGTGCCTGCGAGGTCAGCGCCAGACTCCAACCGTCGCAGGAGTTCGCTGAGCGTGATGACATCGAAGAATCGTCCGAAGAAACGGACAAATCTTTCGAAATTCCTGGTCGAGTAGGTTAGCGAGTCGTTCGGGTAGGCATCGTTGACTCGGTGAAACAGGACGATAACCGCTTCGTTCCGCCGGAAGCGCTTAAAAAGACCTGTGCGAAAAAGTATCCACCCGGCGACCGCCTTAGCACGGCGCGTCACCGGGCTTGGGTGCCCCTGAGACATTATGGAGATACTAGAGTGACAAGGATTTCATGGGCAACGCAGCCGATCGGCCCTGCGGGTTGGCCAATGCGCTCACTTGGCTGTCCCATCATCAATGCGTGAGCGGTGTTGAATTTACGAGTGTTGCCGGACACCTATCTCTTGCTCTCCTCAAAAGTTCAGTCACCAGATCCGCCAACGCGCACAATCTAGCTAACAGCCGCTCAACTCAACATGGGCGACGCTGACAAGAATATATGCCGTGGATGACAGTACGATTACATCGATGATTCGCTAAACACCCGATTGTGCAGCGGCACTATGGTATTCGCGCGGGCGCGACCCTCAGGTTATCGACGAACATCGATTGGTCCACTGGCGAGCCGTCGCCGATATATGGCGCAATCAGGAACTGGCTGAACTGAAGCGTGGGATGAGCACCAGTCCGATATAGAATATCGTGACGGTCGATGATCAACGTTCCGTTGAACCAGTATTGCACGACGCCGTCGGCCTGTCCGATTCCGTTTACGATTGTGTTCAACTGGAAATACGCCTCGACAAAATTC
>JAXDME010000074.1:0-16161 GCA_034666285.1 Gemmatimonadaceae bacterium
GATGAAAGCAGTCTCCCTCCCAAGCTTCCCCCAGGCAGTTTCGACCTGCACGCTCACGTACAATGGCAGTACGCTCGCCGAACGCTGCCGGCGAATGTCGGCCGCCGCGTCGTTCGTCATCCGCACCACCGCATCATAAACGGGCCTCGGCGCAATCACGCGAACGAGATTGGTCTCGGCGGCGAGGCCGAGATAATCAGGATGGAGCATGTCCACGAGCGCGCGTACATAGTTGCGATAGAGTCGCTGTACCGACGGCTCGGTGATGCTCCGGTGCGCCGCAACGAGTGCCGTCGCCTCGCTCTCGCGGGCGAGACCGTTGGTAACGTCGATGGTGACCACCAGCACGAGATGCTTCGAACGGTAGTAGTGCTCGAGATCGACGCCGTCACGACGCAGTGCTTCTTCGGGCGATGTTCCAGCGAGGAGAAGCGCCCAGGGGACGTCGAGATGCATTATCGCGGCGTCGGCGCGCTTCGTCCAAATCTCCAGCGAGTGTACCGCGATCTTGATGTCGGGCTTGGGCGGGACGACAGAAAATCCCATCACGAACGAGCGCGGAGTCCCGGAAGAGACCTTGGGCTCGGGCGCGGCGCGTGGGCAGGCAGTCAATACAACCGCCAGAAACCCGGATATGAGCCAGCCGCGAGGCGAGTTCATTTGTGATAAATATGTGGCGCGGAGGCGTAAGCTGAGCGGGAGGTAAAACGTATCGCCCTCCATTGTGGTTCCCCTGTGCTTGTGGCCGACCGTAAGTGCTCGTATGCTGGAGTAGCTTCTGACTGGATATGCTTGTGGAACTTCAACCGCAGGAAACACGCACCAAATCCTCCAACACCAGGGCGTGGCAAGCAGTTCGTCCTGAAGAGGCCACGCACCTCTCCGACTCGCGCCTGCAGCTTCACTATGCTGCGCAATTCGGAGCCGCCGCAGGAATCTCTTTCCTCGAGCACCAACCAGACGACAGTCATACCAACCTGGAATGGGTGCCAGCTCTCGCGGGACTTCTTTCCCGTGTGATCCCCGCCCGCAAGTCATTCCGCGTCGGCGTCAGACCGGCCGACCTGATGTTGCTGATCGTCACGGAAAAGGATCAACCAATCGCGCGGTATCGCCTCCATGGCCGCACGATCGTCGAGGCCACTCAGTGGATTCGCGAGCAAATCATGCTATTGGGTGCGGACGCCGCGCGGTATACCCTCAAACGCCACTACGAGATTCCAGAGCATCCGGTCGCAATGGGCGACTCCTTCGACGCGAGCGAGAGATCGCAGTTCGAGGAGCTCTCGAAATGGCTCGCGAATGGCTCGTCCATACTCGGCTCCCTCGTTCGCTCGATCCATGACGCCAGTGAGGTCAGATGCTGGCCGCATCACTTCGACATCGCGACGCTCATTACCGTCGCGCCCGAGCGGATTATCGGAGTCGGGCTCGAGCCCGGCGATGACTATTACGCCGAGCCATACTTCTACGTCAGCATGCACACGCATCCGTCGGCGGCGCAGGCTCGGTCACGCCCACTCTGGGGACGGGGTTCGTGGCACACTCGCGGCTGGATGGGAGCAGTTCTAACCGGATCGCGACTCGAGGGTGCATCCAAGCAGGAATGGCAGGTCCGCGAATTCATCGATTCGGCGGTCTCAGCCTGTAGAGCGCTCGCGATCCAGAGCTAGATCGAAGTCTGGATCGGCCGCCGCCAGATACGTCTCCTGCGGTGAGCCGGAGCGACAAGTCGTTCCACCAGGCCGAGGGCTCCGTCGACAGCCAGCGCAAGAACAGCGGCTGGAAGTGCGCCTGAGAGAATCATGCGCGTATCGGCGAGAGCCAGCCCGGCAACGATCGGCTCACCCAGACCTCCCGCGCCAATGAATGCAGCGAGCGTAGCCGCTCCAACTGTGATCACCGCTGCGGTGCGTATCCCCGCCATTATCACCGGAGCGGCCAGAGGAAGGCGCACCCACATCAATCGCTGCATCGGAGTCGTCCCGAGAGCCTCGGCGGCAGAGACCGCTTCGGGATCGGCGTCGCGCACACCTGTGTAAGTTCCTCGCGCAATCGGATAGAGCGCATACAGCCATAACGCAACCAGTGCGGGAACGATACCGACGCCCAGCAAAGGAATCATGAAGGCGAGTAGCGCGATGCTCGGAATGGTCTGCAGAACTCCGAGAACACCGATCGTGGGCTCTGCCACAGGCCGTGTTCGCTCGAGCGCCAGGCCGAGGGGGAGCGCGACGATCACCGCACCGAGTAACGCGAGCCCGACGAGCAGCAGGTGACGGCCGGTCAGCGCGACCAGAGTGGAGCGCCGGTCCCACATGTATGCCGCGAAACCGTTCCGCGTTGGTCCCGATATCCTCCGTTCGACCTTTGCGGTCCCACTTAAGCCGAGGGCGGCGAGCTCGTCACCGGCGACGCGACGCACATCTTCTCCGTCCACCTCGATCCGGCGATTGAGCATGCGCATGGTCTGCTCGTCGAGTCGGCCGCTCAGAAGCGTGAGCGTCGCAATGGCAGCTGGCGAGCGCTCCTCCAGTTGCCTGGACACCAGAGCGGCTGCTTCATAGGGTGGAAAGAAATGCCGATCATCGACGAGTGTGACGAGATCGTATTTCGAGAGGAGCCCGTCCGTCGAGTATCCATCGATCACATCGACAGCGCCTGTGGCGAGCGCCTGATATTTCACCGCGGGGGCGAGTGGCCGCACGGCCCGTGGATGAATTCCGTAAACGCGCTCGAGCCCAACGAGACCATCGCTTCGTCCAATGAAATCCGCGGTGAATCCCGCGGTGAAGTGTTGGCTCTCTCGCGCGAGATCGCTCAGCGTCCGCAGATGATACCGCGCGGCGGTCTGACGGGTGACCGCGATTGCGTAGGTATTCTGGAATCCAAGTGGCGGCAGCCAACGGACGTGATAGAGATCTGCGAATCGCTGCGCGACGTGTGCGAACACCTTACGAGAGTCCGCTGCGACTGAATCGGTAAGAGAGTCGTGAAGAACCGCGACCAGGCCGGTGCCGGTGTATTCGGGATAGACATCGATCGCATTGGTGCGAAGGGCGCCGAAGGCGAGCTCGGTGGCGCCGAGTCCTGGACGACGATCGACGGAAAAGCCGTGGGACTCGAGCAGCTGCGAGAACATCTCGCACAACAGGTAAGATTCGCCGAACGGCTTGGACGCAACGACGATTCGCTGATCATTTTGTGATTGAGACGCCTGTCTTTGCGCATCCATCGTTTGCGGGAACACTGCGACCGAGAGGAGAAGCGCCCATCTCATCGCTGTCTTCACGCCTGTAGCGCCTCGAGGCCGGCGCGAGCGCGCTCGATCAGTCGAGCAACGTATTCGGTAGCCGGAGCGGAGATCAGAGTCCGCATAGTGCCGCTTTGTTCTATCTGGCCCTTCCTCATAACCACGACTTCGTCGGCAAGCCGCCCTGCTTCGGCCAGATCATGCGTTACCAGAAGCGTGGTAACAGAGAGATCCCGGCGTAGCGTGTCGAACGTCTCCTGAAGATCCGCGCGCGATATCGCGTCGAGCGCGCCAAAGGGCTCGTCGAGCAGCACCACATCCGGACGCGCTGCAATGCTCCGAGCGAGAGCCACGCGTTGGCGCTGGCCGCCCGACAATTCGTGCGGGAACCGCGATCCGAATGTCGTTGCGGGAAGTCCCACCAGCTCCAATGCGCTCCGCGCTGCATCATCGGGGTCGGTCATGTTCTGCAGGGTCGGAACGAGGGCGACATTCCTGAGGACCCGCCAGTGCGGCAAAAGACCACCGTGCTGCTGCACGTAGCCGATCTGCCTTCGGAGCAGAACCGGCTGCTGCTCACGAACGTCTTTCGCCCCAACCTTCACTTCACCGCGCTCCGGCTCGACCAGGCGATTGAAACAGCGGAGCAGCGTGGTTTTCCCCGACCCGCTTTCTCCGACCAGCGCTACGGCGGTCCCGGCCGAAACATCAATGCTGACATTGTCGAGCGCGACCACGTTCCCGAACCGGTGGGAGACATTTCGCGCAGCTAGAGACGTCGCCATCCGCATAAGTGTGATAGCGTCGTGCCTCAACCGCTATCACCAGTCGTGGATTTGAGCGATTCCGTCTTCGACGCCTTGTCTAGAGGAGGTTCCGGCGCATCTGTTGCGGTGACCACCATTACGAACCGCATTCAGGAATTCCAATGAGCCCCGCCACCACCTCGAAGAAACGCCGCCTCGGATCCCAGGGCCTTCAGACCTTCCCCATCGGCCTGGGTTGCATGGGGATGTCCGAGTTCTACGGCCCAAGCAACGAGAAAGAATCGATTGCGACTATTCATCGCGCGCTCGAGCTCGGCATCGACGTCCTCGACACCGCCGATATGTATGGGCCGTTCAAGAACGAAGAGCTGGTTGGACGGGCAATCAAGGGAAAGCGCGATCGCGTGATCATCGCCACCAAGTTCGGCAACGTGCGCGACGCAAAGGATCCTACCAAGCGCAGCATCAACGGCCGGCCGGAATACGTAAAGCAGGCGTGCGAAGGATCGCTCAAGAGATTGGGCGTCGAGACCATCGACCTCTACTATCAGCATCGCGTCGATCCGAACACTCCGATCGAGGACACCGTTGGCGCGATGGCTGACCTCGTTCGCGAAGGCAAGGTTCGCTACCTCGGACTCTCCGAAGCCGCGGTCAACACTATTCGCAGAGCGCACAAGGTCCATCCGATCAGCGCGGTGCAAACCGAGTATTCGCTGTGGACGCGGGACCCTGAAGAAGGTTTGCTCGACGCCCTTCGCACCCTGGGCATCGGCTTCGTCGCCTACAGTCCGCTTGGCCGCGGGTTCCTCACCGGACAGATCAAGCGAGTCGAAGATCTTGCCGAGGACGACTTCAGGAGACAGAACCCGCGCTTTCAGGGAGAGAACTTCCGGAAGAATCTGGAGCTCGTTGCGAAAGTCGAAGAGATCGCGAAGGAGCACAAATGCACGCCCGCGCAACTCGCCTTGGCGTGGGTGCTCGCTCAGGGAGACGACATCGTCCCGATTCCGGGCACCAGACATCCGGAGCGCGTCGAAGAGAATGTAGGCGCCTTGAACGTCGTGCTATCCGAGAATGATCTCAGGCGAATCGACGCCGCAGCGCCAAAGGGAGCAGCAGCGGGAGCGCGTTATCCCGAAGGAGGAATGAAAGCAGTCAACATCTGAGTTGCAGTTCGTTCTTCCTAGCGTCCGCGCTGACGCTGGCGCGAGCGGCCGCTACGCGAACTCCCGCTGCGCGGCCCCGCTTCCTGTGTGCTCTGCGACGGCTGGCCGCGATGCCCACCAGAAGGACGGCCCTGCCTATTCGCTTTTGCTTTCGATCGCGCCCTCTCGTCCGCCTTTCTGCCACGAATAGCCGCGATCCGTTCGCCAATCGGAATCTCGAGACGACCTTCTGGGCGCGCATTGTAATCGAAGTCGGGGATTGTGACCTGAGGCAGTCGCTTGCCAATCGCCTTCTCGATCGCGCGGAGATCGTTCTGCTCGTCTGGCGCGACAAAGGTGTAAGCCTCTCCCACTTCGCCCGCGCGAGCTGTTCGCCCAACGCGGTGGATGTAATCGTCCGGCGCCTGCGGCACATCGAAGTTGACTACGTGCCCAAGCGCCTCGATGTCGATTCCGCGCGCAGCGATGTCCGTCGCAACCAGAACTTTGTACTGGCCGCTCTTGAATCCGGCGAGCGCCGCCGTTCGCTGGCTTTGTGAGCGATTTCCATGAATCCGCTCTGCCTTGATACCGCGCTTTACCAGCTGCTCGGCCAGGCGATTCGCGCGATGCTTCGTGCGCGTGAATACCAGCGCCTGCGTCATTTCACCGCGATTGAGCAGCTCCAGCAACAGATCCTTTTTCAGATCCTGCTTGACCGGGTAAACAGCCTGCGTGATTCCGACCGCCGGCATCGAGCGCCTGCCGAGGTCGATCATCAGAGGATTGTGCAGCATCTCTCGCGTGAGTGCGGCAATTGGCGGCGGCATTGTCGCACTGAAGAGGAGCGTCTGTCGCTTGGCCGGTACCAGCTTGAGGATGCGCTTGATGTCCGGCAGGAATCCCATATCCAGCATTCGATCGGCTTCATCCAGCACCAGAAACTCGACGTTCTTGAGGTTGGCGTAGGACGAGCTGAGATGATCGAGTAGCCGGCCAGGAGTGGCGACGAGAACATCGACTCCCGCGCGCATTGCATGCTCCTGCGGCGCCATGCCGACCCCGCCATAGATCGCGGCGGCTGTTATCGGAGTATGAACCGCCATCGAATCGAGCGCCGTAAGGATCTGCGCGGCGAGCTCTCGCGTCGGTGTCACGATCAGAGCGCGGGTTTTTCCACGCGGCTTGTCGATGAGATGGTGCAGAATGGGCAGAACGAACGCGGCGGTCTTGCCGCTGCCCGTCATCGCACAGGCCAGAACATCGCGGCCCTCGAGTGCGGCGGGTATTGCCTCAGCCTGAATTGGAGTGGGTCGCTGGAAGCCCAGCTCTTTTAGACCTTTGTGAAGGCTGGGGTGGAGCTTTAATGAAGAGAACGGCAGAATGACGCCTTATTGATGTAATTGATGTAGTGGTACTGTCTTGAAAGGTACCTAGAGCCGGAACAAATAACTGATCTTTCCGAAGAATCCGTCCCTCGTGCGCTGCAAATCCTGGAATCGGAATTCCCGCGGCTCGTTGAGTGTGGATCCGTATCCCAGATACACCAGGGTCCCGGGAACCGGGCGATAGCTGAACAACCAATCGGTCGAGAATTCATTGACCGTGCTGCCGGTGTCGAGCACGCCGTTGACGAGCATCGGATTCCCGTTTCGATCCTGAAGCGCCGCCCTCGACCGCGCGGTGTATTGACCAACCAGCCTTAAGAAGATTGGCGGGCTCACCTGATACTCGACCTTGATGCGCGGGATCGTCTCTGACGAGAATCGCGAGCCGTCCGATTTCCGCGCGATGGTCAGCCGGGAGAACTGCAATGAGCTTCGGATGGCGCTCGTTGGCCGGATGTCGAGCGTCGCATCCATTCTCGAGCTGCTGCCCGGCGCAGCTTCGCTGAAAATCGGCACCTGGCCTTCGGTGATCCCTGCTGTTCCGGTCAGAAACCGGAAGACCGGCGTCGTCACTCTGAACGAGCCGCTCAACTCGTTTTTTTCCGGCCCAGGCACGATGAACGCCGCGGTGTCGATCGCCGTCCCTACCGATCGCTGCACGGTCAATCCTGCGTACAGGGCTGGATCGAACGCGAAATAGCTGTGGCCGAGCGCTCCACTCAGCTGCCACCCTCCGCGAAGTGTCGCGCTCGGGAGGATCGCCTCGTTGCTCTCGGCCAACCCGTGCCCCGATCCGGCGTTGTTCCAGATTCGGTCCAGCGAGTAGAAGGCGCCGTAGGTCTGTACCAACGCTCCCTGGGCTCCGTAAAAACTCGTGCGGTTTACGGCTTTTGCCTCTAGGATCCCGGTGCGATTCACGAAGCCGGCGGCGGCATCGAAGCCGGGATCGAGCGACCGCAGAGTGTAGTGAAAGCCCCACGCCCGCCCGGTGCGGTCCCAGTCGGCCTGATAAATAGCTCCGGTCCGATAATTCCGCAGACTGTCAGTCCACGACCCCGCGGCCTGAAACTGCGCCCAGTAAAGCTTCGAGTGGTAAAAGCGGAAGTCACCGGCGGCTACGCGCGAATAGTTGACGCCATCTTCACGAGTCGTGACCACCGCACCGAGCGTGTTGCTGGACCCGTAGTCGTACCGGAGTCGAGATACCGCGAACAATGGAGAATGATTCCCTTCCCAGGAGTTCTGCCTATCATCGCCCACGACCATCGACGCGATGTTGGTACCGGCAAGCTTCCCCGTCAGCTTCAGCCCAGCCAGCGGTGCGACGATGCGCCGAGTGTAGATCAATTGGTTGGGAGTATCGAAAAGCTCGAGTCCGTCGAGGAAGAACGGCCGCTTCTCGGGGTAGAACAGTGCGAACCGCTCGTTCAGGAGCACCTGCCCCACGTCGGCTTCTACCTGCGAGAAATCGGGATTGATAGTCGCGTTCAGACTCAGGTTCTGCCGAATGCCCCACCGTACATCGCCACCCAGCTCGCCCTTCTGCTGATAATCGCGCCCATTGCCAAGTGTGGGTGATCTATCGGCGTGCGCGGTGAGAGTTGGCGTCGCCTCGAGAACCAGGCCCCGCTGCAGATCGTGCAGTCCGTCGAGGCTTCCCGACTGCGCCAGAAAGTTTGCATTGGCGCGGACGGCTGGAGCCCACGTATCCTGAAATCCGGAGTGCTGGATGCGCCGGAGGACGTGAATCCCCCAGCTTTGCACTTTCGCGTCCTGGTATCGAAGACTCTTAAATGGTATCCGCATTTCGACTTCATACCCACCGTCCACCAGACGGCCCTTCGACTCGAAGAAGTAATCCGGATTGAGGTCTACACTGCCTTCGAGCGGATTGACGTTCCGAAATCCCCCGCCGCTTGCCTGCGGTCCTCCGGCGCCTCCAGCGAACTGCGCGCTGCGTGTCCCATCCTGTTGAACGCCGTAAGGATTCACGCCGAAGAGGAACGCGATCTGGCGTGAGTTGTCTGTGTCGAGAAGAATCTGGATCTGATCTTCGCTGTCGATATTGTCGCGATTGGCGTGTGTCGCGTGCACGACGTTGCCGTGGATCTCGCGCGCCCTGATTCCGAAGTAGATCGCATCCGGTGAGTACCAGACCAGAACTTCAGTGGGCTCGTCCGCGGGACGCCCGTCGACCGGCTGATACTGCGAAAACCCCGTGAGCCGGGCTGCTCGGCGCCACACCGTGTCGCTCAAGCTGCCATCGATATTGGCGATCGCATCGATCCTCGGCACGTCGACGTGAATGCGGTTGGCGCGTCCATCATAGGCGGGCAGCGAATCCTGGAGCAACGCCACAGCAACCAGGGTTGTGAGGAGCATGGGCTGGAATCTATCCCCGACTGACTTGGCGCACGACAGCAGAAGGAGGCAACCATTTACGCGTGTGCCTGCCTAAGGAGTTATGACAATCCTCATGCGGCTATTCATCCCGATGTCACTCCTCGGTAGCTCCATTGCCGCGCAGCAAGCGGCGCCCGGTCCGGAGCCGCTTCGCCCGGCACCGATTTCAGAGACAGAGCTGGTGCGACGGCTTTCGCGCTCGGTCGACAGCCTCGCCAATGCTGGCGCCTTCTCGGGTGTCGCAGTTCTCGCGAAGAACGGAGTGCCCGTTTTTCAGCGTGCGTACGGTATGGCCGATCGTGAACGGAACATTCCCAACAACCTGGAAACCGCGTTCAACATCGGCTCCATCAACAAGATCTTCACCCAGATCGGGATTCTCCAGCTCAGCGCCGCTGGCAAGCTCAATCTTGATTCCACGCTCGCCGTATACTGGCCGGATTACCCGAACAAGGCGCTCGCAAACAAGATCACGATCCGCCAATTGCTGCGGCACACATCCGGAATAGGCGGCAACATCTTCGACTCACCAGTTGGCGGAACGAGACACGATGTGCGCAACCTCAAGGATTATCTCGCGTTGTTCGTGAACGAGCCGCCACAATTCGAGCCGGGAACCAGCAACGCATACTCGAACGCAGGATATGTCGTGCTGGGACTCCTGATCGAGCGGCTGTCTGGGCAGGACTATTACACCTATGTGCACGACCACATCCTCGAGCCGGCAGGCATGACACGTACGGGTTCGTTCTTCGTGGACTCGTTGCCGGCCAATACTGCGATCGGCTACACCACCGGCAGGGAACAGGCTCCTCCGGGGACGCCACTGCATCCGAACACGCAGGAACTTCCTGGACGAGGGAGCTCCGCGGGTGGTGGTTATTCGACCGCGCAGGACCTTTTGAAATTTCTGCAGGCGTTACGCGAGCACCGCATTCCGAACGGTCCTCCAGGAGGAGGACTCGGGATCGCGGGCGGCTCGGGCGGCATCAACGGAGTAGTCGAATCAATGCTCCCGGGGGGTTACGATCTGGTCGTTCTCACGAATCTCGATCCGCCGGCGGCCGAGCGCGTTAGCCGCATGACGAGAGCGTGGCTCGGAGTCCGGGACGACGTCGGCCCAGGCACGCGGGGACCGAGGCGCTAGGCCGACTTCCGCCCCGCGAACACGAGAGCGGCGCCGGCTACGATGGCGACGATCCCGGCGACTGGTGGGACCATACCCCGTTCCTGCGATGTCACCTTTAGCGGACCTACCTCTACTTCATTATGACTCTTCGTGTAGGGTATGCCGCCCATCGCGACGACGACGATACCCGCAACGATGAGAAGTACGCCAATCCAGCCGAGTGGCTTCACGATGTCTCCGGAGTTCGGGATGACAAATGCTGCGGAGGGCGGAGCTTCGGTGCAAGGCGCTCCGCTTAGCGGTGCACCAGCTTCCTGTAGGCGATACGGTGCGGCCGGTCCGCATCCGCACCCTTCCGCCTCTTGAAGTCCTCAGCGTAATCACGGTACGAGCCTTCGAACCAAACCGTCTCGGAGTTGCCTTCAAACGCGAGTATGTGCGTCGCGATGCGATCGAGAAACCATCGATCGTGCGAGATAACGACCCCGCAGCCGGGAAAATCCACCAGTGCTTCCTCGAGCGCGCGCAGTGTATCGACGTCGAGGTCGTTCGTCGGCTCGTCGAGTAGAAGCAGATTGCCACCTGATTTCAAAAGTTTGGCGAGGTGAAGTCGGTTCCGCTCGCCGCCCGATAGATCCTTCACTTTTTTCTGCTGATCCGCACCCTTGAAGTTGAACTGGGCGAGATACGCCCGCGTTTGCATCTCGCGTTTCCCGACCATGATCACGTCGTTCCCTTCGCTCACTTCCTTGTAGACCGTATTCGAGTCGTTCAGCTCGCGCGTCTGATCGAGGTAGGCGAGCTGCACCGTGTCGCCGACGATCAATGAGCCGCCGTCCGGTTTCTCCTTTCCCGCAATCATCCTGAACAGAGTCGTCTTACCCGCGCCGTTCGCCCCGATGATTCCGACGATTCCTCCGCGCGGCAGCGAGAAGGAAAGATCATCGAACAGCACTTTGTCGCCGTAAGCTTTCTTCAACCCCTTGGCTATCACGACATCATTGCCGAGTCGAGCCGGCGGCGGGATCACGATCTCGTTCTGCATGATCTTCTCGCCTTCGGCCGCGGTCGCCAGCTCCTCGTACTTCTGGATTCGCGCCTTGCTTTTGGACTGCCGGGCGCGCGGTGACATCCGCACCCATTCCAGCTCTCGCTCCAGTGTTCTCTGTCGCGCTGACGCCTGCTTCTCTTCCGTTGCCAGTCGGGTGCGCTTCTGATCCAGCCACGAGCTGTAGTTCCCTTCGTAGGGGATGCCCGCTCCGCGATCCAGCTCGAGAATCCAGCCGGCGACGTTGTCCAGGAAATAGCGATCGTGGGTCACCGCTACTACGGTTCCCGGAAAGTCCGCCAGGTATCTCTCGAGCCAGGCAACTGATTCGGCGTCCAGGTGGTTGGTTGGCTCGTCGAGCAGCAGCATGTCCGGCTCCTCGAGCAGTGTTCGACAGAGCGCGACTCGACGCTTCTCTCCGCCCGACAGCTTGTTCACGTCGGCATCAGCCGGTGGGAGACGCAGAGCGTCCATCGCGATCTCGATCTTTCGGTCGAGATCCCACGCGTTGGCGGCATCGATCTTCTCCTGCACCTTCGCCTGCTGATCGAGCAGCTTCGTCATCTCGTCGTCCGACATCGGCTCGGCGAACTTGTTCGATATCTCCTCGAACTTGATGAGAAGGTCGCGCGTCGGCCTCACGGCTACTTCGACGTTGTCCTTGACGTTCTTGGACGGATCGAGCTGCGGCTCCTGCGACAGATACCCGATGCGCGTCCCTTCGTGCGGCCAGGCTTCACCCTGAAAGTCGTGATCGACTCCGGCCATGATCCGCAGCAGCGAGGATTTGCCGGCGCCATTGGCGCCGAGGACGCCGATCTTGGCGCCGGGGTAGAAAGACAACCAGATCCCGCGCAGAATCTCCCGTGACGGCGGGACGACCTTGCGCAGGTCTTTCATTACATAGATGAATTGTGGAGGCATCCCTACAATTTAAGGCGCAGGGCAACTGCTGCGGAGTGCGCAGCCCCTACTTGGCCTCTCCGAGCATTGCGTGATCGTGTTCCATCATGTGATCGTCGTGCCAGATGGACTTGAGATCATTGCCGGCGAATGTGTTGGCGTGGACCATCCAGCCGAACGCCTGAGGAATGAAGCGCCCGCCTGCTTCCTTGCACTCCTGCTCGGCCGCGACTCCAAGCGGACCAAATACCGGCCGACCATTTCTGGTCTCGTACCACTGGTCCTTGTGTCCCCGCGGGGGAACGCACCAGTTGATGTGCCGATGCCAGTGGGCGACGCTCAAGGGAACACGCTCGTTGAGATCCTCTTCGGATGTGCGCTTCGAAGCCGTGTACATCGCGCCAATCAGCTGGAATCCACCATCAGATTTCTTCTTGTACAGGAGCGACGTGGGTCGAGCGGGATCGAAGCCGAATTGGTTGCGCACTGCGTTCCAGCCTTTGGTGAAATGATACTGCGGCTGATTCTTGATCTCAGGCGCGAACATCTTGTAGCCATCGGCTTCCGCCACCTTCACATCCTGATATTTCGCGATCGCCCGCCGGAGCTCGTTGATCACCTGAGTGGCCCGGACAGAATCTTCGACGGTGAGTGGTCGCGTGCTGGAATACGCCATGTGCTTCGCCATCGCCGCCATCTTCCAGTCACCGGCCATCCCCGCCATCGGTTCGGTGGCTGTCGGGACGGCTGTCGCCGGATCCGTGTGACCGTGCGAATGCTGAGCGGAGAGCTGACCTGAGACTCCCATCAGGAGTGACGCGATCATCGCCGAGCGTTTGAAGAAAGTGCGGGGCATGCGGGTACCGCCTGGAAACAGGGAGACAGCGTCCAACATCCGTATCCCGTTAGACGATCTCGCTGGGCGGTGGTTAACCCCCGAAATCCACCAACAACTTGCCGAGGGCCTTTGCGACTCTTTCGTATGGCAGCTGCTGGATCTCGTCCTCGTTCCAGGCGAGAACCTCCCCGGGCGTGTTGTATGGCGCATATGGGCGGTGCTCACGCTTGAGAAGCACCAACGAGGGTTTCCGAAACGCCGATGCCGCGTGTGAGATGCTGGTATCGGGTGTGAATACCATATCAGCCGTTCCGACGAGCGCGAACGCGTCGCGTAGTTTGGGCGTCGCCGCCGGCAAAGCACGAACGGCACTGGCGACTTTTTGCACGCTCGCCCACTCGCTCGGAAGCCCCATGACGATCATCGGCATGTGCGGGAATCGCTCCCGCGCCGACTGCAGCGTCACGATGAATTTTCCGTCGGGCCATCTTCGCTTTGGCTCTGACGCCGAGAGATTCACGAGCAGCCTCTTTCCGCCGCTCGTCGGTTCCGTGTTTCCAAAAGAGACCAGTGATTTAGCGTCTTTCCACAACTCTTCGGCTTGGCCGCGCTCAGTCGTAGAAAGAAATAGTTCCGGTTGCCAGTCGACGCTCGCCGGATTTACGCCGAACGGCACCGCGAGATGCTTCGAGCCTTCGATGTAATGATCGACGCGGTTCCACTCTGGCACCGCGACATTGTAAATGCGGGGTTTCTTGTTTCCGTGCGACCCGACTCTGAACCGGGCCCGGCCGGCGAACATGAGAAGCGGCGTGGATGTGAATATCGGCGGGTTGTTGATTCTTCCATCGACCATCACCGTGTAACGCGCCTGTCTGAGTTGCTTCATGACATCTCTGTAGCTGCGGAACGACCCGCGGTTCAGCGTAAAGACATTTCCCACGTAGGGATTGCCGTCCAGAACCGGTGCTGTCGTCGGCGTCGCCAGTACATCGACTTTTCCGCTGGGTAGCGCGTTCGCGATGTTGCGGATCAGGGATGTCGCCATGATCATGTCGCCTATTCGCTCATAGCGAATGACCAGCACTCGATATTCGGAGTTTGTCGCCGACGGGAGTGTTGCTTCACGCGGCCCTGGGAGTATCGAGCCGAGCAGGCGCATCCATAGTCCGCGCCACGCGATTTCAATCTTTCTGAGATCCACCGGTAAGTGGCAGCTCCAGGAGCTTCCGTGAAGGTTGTGGATCTCGTGTGTGATAGAGCTGGATTGCGCTTATCACGAACGGTTCCGGTATTCGCGTCTTGAGCAGCTCGTTAATCGCCTTCTCATCGAGCGATTGGTAGAGTGTCAGGGTGGAATGTGGGCTAAAAGTGTACCGCGCCCGTGTAAAGGGCAGTCCGCTTGTGATGATCCTGTCATGGAGCATCCTGAGCGGACCGTGCGGATCGAGCGGCAACACGATGATGTTCGTCTGCATGAATCTCTGCGCGGGTTGGAATGACAACGTTATCGGCGCCGTGTCTCTCGTAATCGGCTCCAGCTTCTCCCGCATCTCGTCGACGCTTACCGAAGGGGGTATCGGACCCGCTCCGGAAGACCCGGTGAGGGTCAGGTGGGGTGGTTTATATCGCGACAGCCTCGGATCATAGCGCTGGTTGATTTCACTTATCCTACCCGCAATTTCGGCCGGTAGCTCTGCCAGTATAAAGATTCCATTCAGCGGCAAGCATTGCTCGCGATTGTAATCATCCCGAACGTCAGAACTGAATTGAAAACAAAACCGGATTGACTTGAATCGCCGATTTCTTGCCCTTTATCAGCACTTGATCGAGGTGGTTCCCTGGATGCGAGTGCGTGTATTTCACCACCTTGATGCCGACGAGCGTGCCAATGGCCGCGCCAGCCATCACATCGCTTGCCCAATGCTGGTTGTTGAAAATGCGTGAGAGACCCACCAGCGATGCGCCCCCGTAAAAGACGGTTCCCACGTACCATGTCGCGTGCGGCCACCAGAATTGCGACTCGCGGGTCAGAGTCGATGCGAACGCAAAAGCCGTTATCGTATGCCCTGATGGAAAAGAGCGCCATTGGTCGCCCTTGAACCCCCTCCAGAGCTGGAAATTGTCCGGGGTTTTGACGTCGACGGACGGCCGCTGTCGTCCAGCGGTGTATTTTATCACGCCGCCAAGCATGTCTGCGATCAGAATCGATTCGACACTATGCAAGCCGAGGGCTTCAGCACGCCGGCTGCCATCGGCGCGACCAATCAGGTATATCGCGGTCCCTGTTACGAACGAGCCGGGATCCCCTAGCAGGCGGAAGCCGGTCGCGCCTCTATTGAGCAATCGACTTGCCTGGGTTGCAGAATCCTGAAGTCTGGCGGCAACCTTCAGGTCGAGCGGCGCGACCAGCACCGTCCCCACCGTGAACGCCCCCAAAAGCAGTAAATCCTTCCCGACAAAAAGCGGCGATTTCGTCGAGATTGTGTCCTGAACCTGCGCCTGCGCGTTGACCGCCAGAGTCAGGCAGATGAGCGCAATACGGAACGGCTTTACGAACAAGAACGTCTCCCGTTGAACGTTGATGAATGTCCTGTCTCGTTCCCGGAATGCAAATCTCTTACCCCTTGTAAATCGTCCTTCGAATCGCGATATCACCCAAATGCTGAATATCGACCTCGCCGGCAAGCGCGCACTCGTTGCCGGGGTCGCGGATGACGCCGGATTCGGGTTTGCCATCGCCAAAGCTCTCGCCGAAGCCGGGGCCAGCGTGTCCGTGGGGACATGGCCGCCCGCCCTCAACATCTTCATGAACCTTATGGAGCGCGGCAAGATGGACGAGTCGCGGATGTTATCCAGCGGACAGCTTCTGCAGTTCGAGAAGGTCTATCCGCTCGACGCGGCTTACGACACGCTCGCTGACGCTCCCGAAGACATCCGGTCGAACAAACGCTACAAGGATACCGGCGATTTCAGCATCGACGGCATGGCTCGCCGAATCGAAGGCGATTTCGGTCGGGACTCGCTGGACATCGTCATTCATTCCCTCGCCAACGGTCCGGAAGTGAAGAAGCCGCTGCTCGAAACGAGCCGGCCCGGTTATCTCACAGCCGTGGGTGTCAGCGCATATTCGCTGGTATCGATGGTCTCGCGGCTGGCTCCGCTGATGCGGAAAGGCGGGTCGTTCCTCTCACTCACCTATATGGCGAGCGAGCGCGTGATCCCCGGATACGGCGGCGGTATGTCGTCGGCGAAAGCGGCCCTCGAGAGCGACACCCGTACGC
>JAXDME010000075.1:0-7756 GCA_034666285.1 Gemmatimonadaceae bacterium
GTCTCCGGAAACCCGCCACCGCGTATCTCGCGCCACGTTGCGCCTGCATCTGTCGTCTTCCAGAGTCCGCTGCCAGGACCACCGCTCTTCAGAAAGTAGGGCCCGCGCACCCGTTCCCAGCTCGATCCATACAGCGTGTTGTGATCCTTCGCGTCCATCGCCAGATCGACGAACCCGGCCTTGTCGCTCACGAACTTCACCAGCTGCCAGGTAGCGCCGCCATCAACGGACTTGTAGACGCCGCGCTCCGGATTCGAGTTCCACGCATGACCGAGTGCTGCGACGTAAACAATGTTCGGGTCGGAGGGATCGACGATGATCCGGCCAATCTGCTGCGTGGCCTCCAGTCCGCTGAGCTTCCAGGTTCGTCCGGCGTCAATCGACTTGTAAAGACCACCACCAGGCGAGATGGAGTTGCGCGAATCTTCCTCTCCCGTACCGGCGTAGATGATGTTGGGGTTCGAAGGGGCAATCGCAATGTCGCCCATCGAGATCACGCGTTCCTTGTCGAATACGGGAAAGAACATCGTCCCGGCATTTACTGTCTTCCAGATTCCTCCGGTCGCTGTGGCGACGTAGAAAACCTTCGAATTGCCGGGCACCGCCTCGATGTCTGTAACTCTGCCCGACATGTTGGCGGGACCGATCGATCGCCAGCGGAAGCCGGCGAGTGTGGTGGAATCGAGTGGCGTGCTCAGCTGCGCGGAAAGGGATCCGGCGCACAGCAGGGCGCCGGCGAGAGCGGATAGGACGGGATGGGCTCGCATTGGATTGGACGGAGGTTGAACAATCGATCCAGCAGAGGGATCGCGAGGCTTGCGAAACTAAGCTAATACGGGATTGCGCTGAACAGTGTTGAGCGCTTCCCCACTGCGGAGCATACATTCAACCGGTGCCCGTACTTTATCGTTTGATTCAGGAAATGAGGATCTAAATCATGATCTGGACTGCCAATATCGCGCTTCAGGGACCTGCGACTACTCAGGCACCGCAGACCAACGCTGGCGCGAATCCCGATAGGAACGTCTTCACGAAGGAAGAATTGCAGACCCTTCGTGATCAGGTTAGGCAGAACGTGCGGGCTCAGATCGCGGGAGCGACCGAGGGCGCGGCCGCTCACGACGTTGCCCCAACCCCTCCCGCGCCACCACGCACGTTCACGATTCACGGTTCGAATGGCCAGACAACCGTCATCGACGTTCCGGCAGGCTTCAACGCCAGGAACGTGATTCCTCAGCAGGTCGTCGACATATCGATCGCGTTCTTTCTCACGATGGCTTTCATCATCGTCGGACTTCCTTTAGCCCGCGCTTTCGCCCGCCGGCTGGACCGCCGAGGGGCAGGTTCGGCGCAGGTTCCCGGTGAGGTCACCGCCCAGCTGACTCAGTTGAATCACGCCGTCGACGCGATCGCATTGGAAGTGGAGCGAATCTCGGAAGGCCAGCGTTTTACGACGCGGTTGCTTTCCGAGCAACGGGATGCTTCGAGTCAGACACTCCCGTCGAGAGCCGACCGCTAGAGAATTCGCAGGCCCGGTCAGGCCTGCCTAACGGGGAGCGTCAGAGTGAAAGTGCTCCCCTTCCCTGGTTCGCTCTCAACACGGATATCGCCGCCCACCAGCTGAGCGAGTGTTCGGCTGACACTCAGGCCGAGACCCGTGCCACCGACCTTTCGCGTGGAGCGTTGCTCCACCTGCCAGAAAGGATCGAAGATCCTCTCGAGATTTTCTGCGGCGATTCCGATGCCCGTATCCGCTACGGAGACTTCCACCGTTTTTTCATACGCGCGCGAACGAATCACGACTTCACCGCTGTCGGTGAACTTGATCGCGTTCGACAAAAGGTTGAGAAGGATCTGACGGACCTTGCCCCCGTCCGTGAACAGCTGCGGATCGTCACCTTCAACGCGAACAGTCAGTCCCTTCACCTCGGCGAGCGGTGTGATCATGGTGATGGCTTGGTCGATGACCGATCGAAGCGACACGTCCTCGCGTTGCACAACCTCCTTACCCGCCTCCACACGGCTGAAGGTCAGAACCTCGTCGATGAGGGAGAGGAGGTGGTCGGCGCTCGCGCGGATTCGATTCAGATGCGCCAGCTGGGCGTCGCTGAGAGGGCCGTCGATTCCCTCTTTCAGCAGCGACTGGTAACCGATGATAGCGTTGAGCGGAGTCCTCAACTCGTGGCTCATCGTAGCGAGGAACGCTGACTTCGCTTCGCTAGCAGCGAGCGCGCTCCTGTAGAGCTGCGCGTTGTCTATCGCGAGCGCGGATCGAGTCGCGAGCTCCATTGCGAGGGCCAGTTCGGCATCTCCATAGTGCCGGCCTTTCTCGCCGCTTACGAGTGTGAGCGCGCCCAGTGTGCGGCCGCGCGCGATCATTGGAACGACAAGGGCAGACTTGAACCGCAGCTCGCGCAGGATATCGAGGTGGTCGGCGTCTCTGGCCGAGGCGGCAAGCATTTCATCGGTGATGTCGGGATAAATCTCCGGACGGCCGGTTCTGATCACCTGACCAACTCCCGTTGGTCCCGCGTGGTCAGGCGGATATCTCTCGCGCAGCTCCTTCGCCCACTTGATCTTGGCCCCGTCGATGTGCGCAACGACCACCTGCCTGATTGCTCCGTCTGGATCGACGAGATCCACCGCGCACCAGTCTGATATCTCCCCAACGGCGAGCTGCGCGACGGCCTCGAGAGTCTTTTCGTAGTCCAACGTCGAGGAGAGCACGCGGCTCGCATCGCTGAGAAGCTCAGCCGCCTGGGTTGTCCGGCTCAGAGCGTCATTCGTCGACCGAAGATCCTCGCTGGTGGCCTCGAGCTCAGCGGCCTGCGACTCCATTTCTACGGCCTGCTCCTCAAGCTGCCCGGACTGGCGCTCGAGATCTTCGTTCACGCGTCGAAGGTCGACGTTCGCTTTATGCTGGTCGTCGAGGGCGCGCGAAATCGCAATGTTGATGAGCGCGCTGAGAAGGACAGCGACGAGCGCGGCGAGTATTATGAGGATGGTGGCGGTTGTCACGCCCCGCTGCTCTGCTGCCCGGCGCTCCGACAGAAGCGACCTTTCCTGCGCCTGCAGCGCCGCTACAGCGCCGCGTAGCTGGTCCATCTTCTCTTTTCCACGCAGCTGCGAAACAGAATCCCTTACCACATTGAGACGCCCGATTCTTCGCTGCTCGATGGAAGAATCGAGCAGCGAGAATCGTTGGTTGACGAGTTGTTCTATCGTGTTCAACCTGGCCATCTGCGCAGCGTCGCGGCGCGTCAGCTCCCGGAGAGAGCGGAGCAACTGCTGGATGTCTGCTCGTGCACCTTTGTACGGCTGGAGGAATGTCTCATCGCCGATTAACAGATAGGCGCGCTGACCCGTCTCGGCGTCGATCGCGCGGGTAAGCAGCGACCCCGACGCTTCGAGCGTCTCGTGGCTTCGCTCCACTTCGCGCACGTCCGCAACGACAAGCCGAGAGCGCTCGTACGTGAGAGCGCCGACGAGAACTACAAGAATTACCGGGACGAGCGCCAGAAGGCGACGCTGCGCCGCACCGGGAAGACTAAGACGCAAAGAAAATCTCTCCTGGGTGTGATGACAGGCGATGTCGGACAGGCCGATCGATGCGTGTCATGGGCGACTTTCGGGCCACGTCGCGGGCTTCGATGTTGAAAGGCCTTTTTCTTGCCCTGAGCGCACGCGTGCTCTTTTCACTGACTCCGCGGCGCGCGATAGCGTCCTTGTTGATTCTCGGCTTGGTCATCTCCTGCAGATCCCAGACGTACATCGTAGCGACGAATCCCGCTCTGGCGCTGGCTCCAACATGTACCGATGCGGTGGCGGCATACCCTGATCGTGATCACGTGTCATACGATTACTATGAGGTGGCGCTGATAACGGCCAAGGGCAACTCGGTATACACCGGGAACGGGGACCTGCTCAAGGCGATGCGCAGCAAAGCGGCGTCATTGGGCGCCAACGGTCTGGTAATCAACTCGCTCGGAGCGACGCACGCGACAGTCAAGGTCATCGGAGCCGCGGTCGGCAGCAGCGATGCGGAAAGAAAGGGACAGGCGATCGCGATCTGGATGCCCAGTGACACTGTGCGCGTTCGCGAAGCGTGCGGCAAGTGAGGCAGTCGAGGGCAGCTGGATAGCGGCACTGCGACCCTCTCTTGAAATCCTGCTTGTTCTGACGTCTCTAACTGCCGTCGCGTGCAAAGAAAGCGCGTGGACACCGATGGGCAGCGCGGAAGTAGTCCTCTCCCAGATCAAGCTTGGTGGAGTCGCCAGCGTCGCGAGAAGGGTCGATGCCGACGAGTCTTTTGGTCGCTCGGTCATGAACGGCATCGCTACCGGCGACAGCCTCTGGCTCGAAGTGGCATCCAAATTTCGTCCAGGTTCCGCCACGGCCGAAGCGAGTCTGTCCATTGCGCTGGCGTCCGCGCTGATTCGGTCTCCTGCCCGAGTGCTCGCGCTGCTCGGAGACAAATATCCGATAGAAGAGGTCTGCGGGATTCCTTTTCTGCATTCCGATTCTGCATTGGTTGCCACCTACCACGACAACGCAGTCGCCGCCCTCGGTCAGGTGCGTGACACGCTGCTGACCAGGAACCGTGACAGATGTCGAGCCGCTCTGGATACCGCGCGGAGCGACAAGCTGGCGCGGATCAACCCCGCCTATCTCGTCAAGAATAGGCCGGCAGCTCCAGCTTCACGACCGAGGAAGCTCCCAAAAAAGCCAGCTCAGCCGGTGACGCCGGTGGACACTAGCTCGTCCGCATGACACACACAAACCCTAGGAGTTGCTTTGAAACGTACTTTTTTTGCAGCAGCCCTGGCCGGAGTGGCGCTCATTTCGTTCGACGCCCAAGGGCAGGTCGCTCCGAAGTCTGTTCAATTCGGAGCTGCGCTGGGAGTCGCGCTCCCGTTGAGCGATCTCAAAGATTGCTGTAGCACGGGCTTCAATGGCACCGCGATCCTCGGCTTTCAGCCCAGCCTCATTCCGCTTGGCGTGAGACTCGACGGCGCTTACAACCAATTCGGCGTCAAGGGTGGCGGGGGAAATTCCCACTTCACCAGCGTCACTGGTAACCTCGTTTACAAGATGCCGTCCACGAGCTTCTCCCCCTACCTCATCGGCGGCGCCGGATGGTATCAGGTAGCAGTGAGCGCCTCAGGGTTTGGCACCGTTTCCGAAAATCACTTTGGATGGAATCTTGGAGGCGGGATATCGATGCCTCTGAGTGGGTTCGAGACCTTCATAGAGGCTCGCTACAACCAGGTGCAAATGAGCAACGGTAATCCGACGCTGAAGTTTGTTCCGATAACCTTCGGAGTGATGTTCTAGTTCGGGTTCGTTCCGGGCATGGAGCGGGAGAGACAAGATTCTCTCCCGCTCTTTTTTTTGCTCTTACGAGTGTGAACTCGTCCTTGAGATGCCCCCTCGGGGCAACCTACCGCACCATCGCCAAAGTGATGACACCAGAGACCAAATGCGACTGCTCGTAGTCGACGACGACAGCGCGATCCTCAAGCTCATTTCCCGAGTACTTCGGGACGAGTCATATGCGATCGACGCCGCGTCGACCGGCGAAGAGGCACGCATGCTCGCGCTCGTCAACGAGTACGATGGGATAATTCTGGACCTGCAGCTCGGCGATCGTCACGGATTCGAAATCCTTCAGGAGCTCCGGCGGAACGGCCGCCGGACTCCGGTGCTCCTCTACTCCGGACTGAGCGACACGGAGTCGATCGTGCGAGGACTCGACGCCGGAGCAGACGACTACGTGGTGAAGCCGGTGTCGAATGAAGAGCTCAGAGCCCGTGTGCGCACACTGGTTCGGCGCGGATCCGCCAGCCGAGTCTCGGAACAGGTGACGGCGGGGAACCTCACCTTGAACCGTCTCAGCCGGCGTGTGACCTGCGGCTCGGTCGAAGTCAGTCTGACTTCGATGGAGCTGAAACTGCTCGAGCACCTGATGCTCCGCACCGGCGAGACGGTCTCGCGGAGCGAGCTCCACGACCGAGTCTGGGACATGCATTTCGACCCCAGCTCCAACGTCATCGACGCCCACGTCGCTCGGCTTCGCAAGAAGCTGGACAAGGCCGGCGCATCAGCCGTCATTGCTACCAGACGCGGAATCGGATTTGTGCTCGAGCCCGTAACATCCGCAGGAGCAACAACTTAGCGAGCCCACAGATTATGACCAACGCGTCATAATCGCTTCATAAAGCCGTCACAGAGCGAGGTACATATTGTGCCTCACCCAAAAATCAGACTGTCGCCGAGCCGTATGCTCGCGATGACTGGAGGCTCTGCAGATGGTAAGGCTCCCCCGCTTGGTGTTGGCACTAGTACTTGGAAGCGCAATGATCTCACGCGCAGCCGCCGGTCAACGCGGAGCCTCCAGCAGCCTCACGCACATCGTCACCGTCACAGTGCCGCCGCGCGTGAAAGTACAGGTTGCCTCCTTTTCGCCAGCTTCGATTTCGGCGGTGAATGGCGGGAACACGAACCCGTCCACTCAGGGCCTGTCGCTTAACGTAAGCGCGACGCAGGCGTGGGTTCTTTCAATTGGATCCAACCCTTCGTCGGACGCGCCCTCAAAGGTTCGGTGGTCGCTCGAGGCAGGCACAGGTTTCTCGAAGCTGACTTCGTCGCAGGTGAGGATCGCGTCTGGTACGATTGGCGGCGACTCGAGACCGGCGAACGTTTTCTTTCGCAATGTCCTCGAAGCGGCCACGAAGAATTCGCTGGATCAGAATGGTCCACCGGTCGTCGTAACAATGTCAGCGCCTTAGGAAGTCGAAAAAAAAACGCGCCCGGAGCCGGGCGCGTTTTTTTCTTTTGACGGTGTCAGCGGGTGAAGAACGACAACCCGAACAGGACGCCGATGGCATCGCCGCCGGCATTGCCGAATCCGTGAGCATAGTTGGCTTCGAGCCGAGTGGCGAGGCGCCGGTCAGAGAAAGGGATTTTCAGACCCGCTCCCAGCCCGAGATATCCGCTGTTATCGCTAGCAAAGCCTGTTGCACGCGAGCCCGTTACTCCGAAAAAAGGCCTGGCGTACAATCCCTTGCCTACCCGGTCTCCCGCAGGCTGATAGAGAGCACCGAACTCAAAGGTATACTGCGTCGCGGAGACGCCCCCGCTGTGGACTGAGGTCAGATTGAAGCGAGGCTCCAGCTCGAATTTGTCGCTCACGAGAAAGCCGATCCGGAAGTCCTGCACCGGAATTGCGAGTCCAGTCCCATGCGGTGCGTCGAGCTCGAAGATGATGGCGCCATCTATCCCGAGCTCGATGGGAGTCGATCCGCGCTGAGATCGTTGCGCCTTCGCGGTGGGAGCGGCGAAGGCGAGCGTTGCCGCGATTAGAACCAGAAGTCTTTTTTTCATCAGTGACCTGAGATTGATGGGAGTGCTCCGGACGGTCGTTCCGATCGGAAGTAATGCCGGTTTCTGACGATCGGCGGAGCCCGATATCACAAAGTCGTCAGGCCACCCGAGTGGGTCAAAGTCAGTGCTGTTTCAAGCGTTACGGGCCTGGCTGCCGGTTCGTCAATTTGACGGCGAGGGCCGTCCGCGCTTCTCTGCCCCAGCGCTAACCCGCTGAGGCACGACGCAAAGAACCTTCGCATAAACCGAATCGCGCCCAACGAGACCGCTTCCGGCTCGAACGCGGGTGCACTCTCGAACAAGGAGAAGCTTTGAAGCGTTCACTGTACCTCGCGATCGCAGCGATCGCACTCGTAGTCGCGCCGCGCGTTTC
>JAXDME010000076.1:0-7582 GCA_034666285.1 Gemmatimonadaceae bacterium
GCGATGTCGCCGAAGTGTTCGGCGTTGCGAACGGCAAGATCAATTCCTTCGCGATCTACTTCGACACCGCGCCGTTCCCGAAGTAGCCGGCTACCGAACATCGGGACGAAATAACAAATTCTGATTCTCACGTAACGATCCACATGCCGGCGAGCCTCGGCGGCTTCATCGCTCGGAAGGACGGACATGCGTCGTCATATACAGCTTGAAACCAGCATGCTCCTTACTGCTCTCCTGGCATTCCCGGCGTGCGCGGCTAAGCAATGCATCGGTCTCCGGAATCCGATGCGAACCGGTAGTAGCTGCGATCTCACACGATGGAGTCGGCACGATTGCAGCACCCTAGCTTCACTTCAGGGACCGCCTAGCGAACATTGTAGCCAGACCGCGCAGAATTCCGGCTATTGGAGGTCACTCATCGCGTTAGAATGTGCGCGAGCTGACCCGACGCTCACCGGCCCACGGTGGAACTGGCGACCGAATTCGGTGGACTCCGACACTTAACCCAGCTGACTGACTACGATGGAATTCCTCGGCCATACGTTGATTTGGGATTGGTGCCGCCGAAACGGGTACGCTCTCGATGAGAGTGTCGCTATGGTTGCCCCGAAACTTGCGAACGATCCATCGCTAATCGACGGGGACCCGACCGTGCACACCGCGGCCGGCGACGTCGAGGCTTCGAAAGCATTGGCGTCAAGAATTCTCACGACGCTTGGCAATTGGGATTGTTGTCTGCTGTGGGTGACGGAGTGGGACGTATGGCAAGACAAAGAAGACTGGCCTCGCTACTACGCATGGCGAGCACTCTTCGGCGAGAAGCGCTCACTTTCGACTGCACCCGGACATTTGTTCCGCTCCGACGAAAAGCTTGAGATTCTTCGGTTGTTGTCTCATGCGCTCGAGTGCGGCTGGGATACAGTGATCTTGCCTATTCGCGCGGGAAGGCCTACCGGCATTCGCCTACGTTCGTCGCACGACGAATGGATTCAGTTCACGGCGACGGAGCCTGTTACACTCTCGGCACACTAATTACAGATCAGCTCGCATGCGATTGGCTATCCGGTTATCGCACTTGTTTGCCTCGCAGGCTGCAGCGACAACATTGTTTGGTTCAACGGTCGCAAAGGAAGGAGTGCGGACTTTGTATTCACCCAGTGGCAAATAGCAATCCGCGCAGCGACGTCGGTCTCTGGCAGCTGCTCCGCGCAATCGCGATGCGTGACGCGGCAAAAGCGTCGCGCCTGCTTGCCGAGTCGCCGCGACTCGCGTTGGACGCCTCGCCGGTAGGCGCGACTCGTGCCTCGTCGACGTCGTACTACTTGAAGGAAATCGAGCACTATGTCTACGCGGGCGACACCGCCCTGCACGTAACCGCGGCCGCCTACCGAACGGATATCGCGAAGGAGCTCGTCACCCACGGCGCGCACGTCAGCGCAAGGAATCGTCGAGGGGCGCAACCGATTCATTACGCGAGTGTGGGACAGCCGGGATCGGAGATGTGGGACCCGAGAGCGCAGGCAGGCATTGTCGCGTACTTGCTCGGCTCTGGTGCCGACCCAAACGCGGCAGACAAGAGTGGCGTGACACCGCTGCATCGCGCGGTTAGAACGCGCTGTGCGGCAGCGGCTCGTGTTCTTCTCGAGAACGGTGCCGATCCCCGGCGAAAAAACGGAAGCGGGTCAACACCGCTGCACCTGGCCGTTCAGAACACCGGGCGTTCGGGCAGCGGGAGCGCTGCTGCGTCGGAGCAGCAACGGGAGATCATTCGCTTGTTGCTGGACCACGGCGCTCGGCCCGGCGACACGGATAGTCGCGGCAAGAAGGTCGTCGCTGAACTGGGACGTTCGCGGATTACTGAACTGTGACAATGAACTCAATCCTCCTGGCTCTCTACCTTCTTCTTGCGCCAGGCTCGGTGCATCAAGTCTCTACGAGGTGGGCCTGGTTCCGCGCCTCGAGTCTGATCGATAATTGGGATCTGCATCGGGGCCTGGCAGATGTAGTCATTTACGGCCAAGGCTTTCGTGCAACGCTTTGGGATGAAAACGACCCAAAATTCGCGAGACTTTCTCTCGTGGGAACTATTCGCAACAACGTTGTGAGCGTTAAGGCCACGATCAATGCAAGCGACGCCGAACCGTTTCGGACCACGGGTACATTGCAACGAAGTTGCTGGGAGGGAGGGGGACGAGAGGCAATCCTTCTCACAAGCGGGTTTGGCGCTATAGGATTGACGCATGAACTGGTTGGGGATAAATGCCGTCCAACTCAGTGATAGGCTTGGCAGCGTTGGCAACTTTCAGGATCAGACCATGAAAAAGTCGGGCGCCACCGAAGGCCAGCCGGCATCGGAGCTCATCTCACAGAGAATCGCCGAGCTCGCGGACTGGCGAGGAAAAACCCTCGGCAGAATGCGGAAGCTCATAAAGGAGGCAGACCCGGACATCCTGGAGGAGTGGAAGTGGGGCATTCCGGTCTGGTCGCACGACGGCATCATCTGCACCGGCGAATCGTACAAGAAAGCGGTGAAGCTCACCTTCGCCAAGGGCGCGTCCTTGAAGGATCCGGCGCGTCTCTTCAACTCGAGTCTCGAGGGAAACGTGCGCCGCGCGATCGACATTCAGGAAGGAGAGGATGTTGACGAAGCCGCCTTCAAGGCGCTCATTCGCCAAGCGGTCGCCCTCAACAGTTCCGGCAAGTCGAAACCCTCGAAGAAGGCGAAGTCCAAATGATATCACCCTACCCCACAGCCATGAACCATCTCAAACACGCGTCCTCTCTGCTCGCACTCGCAGCGTTCCAGTTGATCCCCGTTGCATGCAAGGACAAAACTCCGCCGGTGCCGCCTCCGGCCGCGGAGACCGCGCCCGCTCCGGCCGCTTTACCTGCGGCTCCGGCTGACGCGGCGTCTCCCGCCTCATTTCGGGTGAAGTTCGTTACGACGAAAGGCGATTTTACCGTAGAAGTCACGCGCGCATGGGCTCCGAAAGGTGCTGACCGATTTTACCGTTTGGTGTCGGAAGGCTACTTCAAGGATGTGCGTTTCTTCCGTGTCTTGCCCGGGTTCATGGCGCAGTTCGGACTGAGTGGCGATCCTGCGCTCAACACGAAAATGGACGCCCAGCGAATTTCCGACGACCCCGTGACGCAGAGCAACAAGCGCGGGATGGTCACCTTCGCTACGGCGGGTCCGAACACCCGGTCGAGCCAGTTTTTCATCAACTACGGCGACAACGCCTCGCTCGACTCGCAGGGTTTCTCTCCGTTCGGCAAAGTTGTCGACGGCATGAAAGCGGTCGATGCGCTGTACAGCGGATACGGTGAAGGCGCGCCCAGCGGCCGGGGACCAAGCCAGGATTCTATCAGGCAGGAAGGAAATGCATATCTGCAGCGCGCATTTCCCAAACTCGACTACATCAAGTCGGCTACGATCGTAAAGTAGGCCATGCGGGAGTGTCGTTACCCTGGAACTTCCCAGAAGGGTAGCGACAGGTGCGGCCTCATATCCTATATTAGGCCTCCCCGATTCGACTCTTCTTCCCACCGACACAAAACGATGAACCGACCCGCCAGACCGGCGTTCTTACTATCGGTCCTCCCCTCGGACCCCAAAGAAGCTCACAGGAGGATCGAGATGACGTTCCTGCGTACCTTGCTGTACACATTCGCCCTCGCCCTGATCGGCGTGCCTGCCATTGCCGGCGCCCAGGCGTTCGGGCTCAACGAGATCGGATCCTGCGCGGTTGCCCGCGGATTCGCCACGACCGCTTCTCCCTGCGATGACGCGTCGAGCATCTTCTGGAATCCCGGCTCGCTTCCGAAAACTCCAGGATTCTCCTTCTATGGTGGCGCCGCCATCATCCAGATCAACGGCGACTTCACCCGTGACACCAGCTTCAGGACCTATCAGGGCGACGTCCCCAACTCCGTCGTCCCACACGTTTTCCTTAACTACCGCGGCGCCGGAAGGCTCGCGTTCGGAATCGGCGCGTACGTTCCCTATGGATTGACGTCGCAGTGGACCGACAGCTTCCCCGGCCGCTTCTCCGCAAAGAAGGCGTCGCTGAAGACGATCTACGTCCAGCCGAACATCGCGTTCCAGCTGAACGACAACTGGTCCATCGGCGGCGGTCCAATCTATGGCCACTCGTCGGTAGAATTGATTCAGGCAGTCGACCTCGCTCCAGTCCCGACCTCCGCCACCGGCCCCACCTTCGGCCAGCTGGGTATTGCGGCCCGCACTGAGTTCGCCCGCGTGCGCCTCAAGGGATCCAGCAACGCCTTCGGGGTAACAGTTGGTGTGCATGGAAAACTCAATGACACGTGGGAGATGGGCGCGCGCTTCCTTTCCCAGCTCACCTTCAGCTACGACAACGCCGACGCGACTTTCGAGCAGCGACCCACCGGGCTGTTCCTTGCTCCGCAGAATCCGTTCGGCCTGCCGGCGGGTACACCGGTCGACGCAATAGTCGCCCCTCAGTTTGCAGCGGGCGGAGCGCTCACCGCGCAGAAAGCCAGCACCAGGATTCGCCATCCGGCGCAGGTCCAGGTCGGGTTCGCCTACACGGGTCTAGAGCGCACAACTTTGAGCATCGACTACGCATACGTCGGCTGGAAATCGTTCCAGAAACTGCCGGTGACGTTCGCGGGCAGTGCGCCATCGAAGGTGATCGAGGAGGATTACAACAACACATCCTCGCTTCGCCTCGGTGTCGAGCATCGCACGACGGGCGGATTCGCTCTGCGCGCCGGTTTTGCCGCCGCGTCGGCAGCCTCGCCTGACGAAACGGTCACGCCGCTTCTTCCCGAGATGGACCGCAATTATGGAATGTTCGGCGCCGGTATTCCGCTGACCGGACGATTCGCACTCGACGCTGCGTACGCACATATCTTTACTTCTGGCCGCCGCGGTCGCATCGATGAGCGCGCCACCGGAACGACTACCGCGCAGGCCCTCGCCCTGAACAGCGGCTTCTACACCTTGAGCGCGAACATCTTTTCGCTCAGCCTGAAAGCCAACTTTTAGCCCACGCACGGAGATTGACTGATGTATAAACTGACTACTCTCACCCGCGTGGCGGCCGTCGGCGCCGTCATGGCGCTCGCTGCCTGCAGCTCCGACAAGAAGCTCCTCGGCCCCACGAACCTCGCGGGCGACATCTTCAAGAGCTATGTCGCGATGGGGAACAGCATCACCGCCGGCTACCAGAGCGGTGGTATCAGCGACGCCACCCAGAGACAGAGCTACGCTTTTCTGCTCGCGAACCAAATGCACACGCAGTATCACTACGCGTCGCTTGCCGCTCCCGGCTGCCCCGCGCCGATCATCAACTTCAATACTCAGGCGCGTCCAACGGGCGCTCCGCCGTGCGCGCTTCGCTCCGCAAGCTCGATCACGGACGTCCTGAACAACGTCGCCGTGCCGGGCGCCAGCTCGTACGATCCGACGGCCGTCAACGGAACTCCGTTCTCCAATGCGCTCACCACTTTCATCCTCGGTGGAAAAACGCAGGTCGAGCGCGCGCTGGATGCGCACCCGACGTTCGTGAGCATCGGAATTGTCGGAAACGACTACCTGAGCTTCGCGGTTCAGGATGGACGCACCGCAGCACTGGCCGGAATCACACCAGTCGCAACGTTCACGGCCAACTACGACAAGACGATCGCGCAGCTTCTGGCCGGCGCGCCCGACGTGAAGGGCGTGATCATGGCCAACGTTCTGCCGACGAACGTGCCGATCCTGTTCCCGGCAGCGGCGATGTCGATCACGGCCTTCAAGGCTGGCTTCGACGCGCAAGCGGGAACCACGACGACGCTCGATCCGAGCTGCGTCGCCGGTGGTGCTGGCGCCAACTCGCTGATCAACACGTTCCTGGCGCACCAGATTCGCGCTGGCGCGCATCCGCCGATTGTCGCCTGCGTTCCGGGCGGCGCGAGCGGCGCTCTACCCGCGCCGATCGGCGACATCCTGATTCTGGATCCAGGCGAGCAGGCGTCGATCAACGCGATCGTCAACGGATACAACGCGTACCTTCAGACCAAAGCGAACAGCATCGGCTTCGCGTTCTACGATCCGAACACGCTCCTCACGACGCTGAAGGCGGCGGGAACGGTGATTCGTTCGACGCCGCTTTACTCGAGTGCCACCGCGCCGTTCGGTACAGGCATGTCGCTCGATGGCGTGCATCCCGCGCTGGCAGTACATCGCTTGCTCGCGAACGATCTGATCGGCGTGATCAACACGAAGTACGGGACGTCGCTGACGCCTGTTCCGTAGGCGAGTCGGTAGGAAAGAATTCCTCGGGCGTTTAAGGACGGCGCCCGGGGGCCAAACAGCGGGATCACGGATCCTTCGGAAGAAGCGCGAATGCTTCTGATCCGCTCCGTGTGGTGATAGAGCTCCGTCAGGCGGGGCTCTATTTTTTTGTTGTTTCGTAGGAAGGACCAGCGTGGCGGTCGGTAGCATCCTGAGCGGCTGTTCCCAAATCCCGGCCCACTAAGAGGAGCCGTCACGCCTAGTGGAGCGGATCAGAAGCATTCGGCAGTTATCAGAAGCATCCGCGTTCCCGCCGTTCCCGCCGTTCTCTAACTAGCGATTCAAGAAAGATTGTGGATCGCAAAGGCCGCAAGCGTCGCTATTCCGATAAAGAATCCGCCGAGTCCGGCGGTCATCGGAAGCCAGGAGACCCAGCGGGTGGGCATCTGCTTGTGGAGGCTCAGCTCGGAATCCGTGTCGAGCACCGAGAGCGCGTACATCACTGCGCAGCCCACCACTGAGACAGCAAATCCGCTCAGCGAAATGTTGACGAGCTCCTGCCACTCGGGATTCGGGAAAACCTTTACGAGGAAAGTCGCGATCAGCACGACCGACGCCGTGCTCAAGGTCGTGAGATGCTTGTAGAAATCCCGCTCGGCTCGATAGGACTCGAGCTTGCGCTGGAATTGCCGGTCGCTCAGAGGAGCGTCCACGTCAATCAGCTCGTCGATGCTACGCGGGTCGATCATTCCCAGGTCGGCCATTGGTGCCCTCTCTTGTCAGCAAAAAATGCCACGCAATTGCGAGATTCGTTAGGCATCCGCCTCGGTCCGGGCTGCCGATTCAGATCTGAGAGTACGAAGTCGGCTGGAGGATAGTGTCCGAGATAGCCGAAACGTTGTCGCGGTATTGTGGATCGCCCGAGAGTGACTTCCACTCGGGGTCCTGCCCGAATTTGCCCCACGCCACGTCGCGTGCTGCCATGTTGGCGAAAGTGAGCATGTAGGTAAGGCTGGGCATCTTCGCCCCGATCAGCGTCTCACCAAAGAAGACTGGCGTCAGTCCCGCTCGGCGAAAGATCGGCACCTCGCCGGCGTTGAACATCTTCAGCTTGTTGAGCGCCGCGCTGTCGCTGTGGCTCTCGTACGTCCGGAGCTCGAAGATGCGCGGTTTCGCCGCGGGTGGACCAGTCGGCGCCTCGAGGGTCGGCATCGCATCGAAGGCGCGGAGGAGCGTGCTCTCGACGCGCACGAATGGCGGATCCGACAGCGGGGCGTCGAGAATCGCGGCGCCCGCGCGCGAGTACACGGCGTCGGCGGCGAG
>JAXDME010000077.1:0-13367 GCA_034666285.1 Gemmatimonadaceae bacterium
ATAGCGCTAACGGGATTCGAACCCGTGTTTGGGCCTTGAGAGGGCCCCGTCCTAGTCCCCTAGACGATAGCGCCGCAACCACAACGACCCGCACAACCACGAGCCAAAATGTTTTCCATCAATGCGAACAGGCCCGGAGGGAATCGAACCCCCAACCGCCGGTTTTGGAGACCGGTGCTCTACCAATTGAGCTACGGACCTAAACCCGAACGGCCAACAACTGCGAGCTGCGACCTACTACGAACTGCGGACAACTCGGGTCCGTGCGCCATTCAGAGTTCGTACTTCAGGGGTGGCTGACGGGAATTGAACCCGCAACCCCCGGTGCCACAGACCGGTGCTCTAACCAATTGAGCTACAGCCACCATGAAGCTTCGCTGCATCTTAACCGCGTTCGGCAGTCGAATCAACCGACTAACCGGCCGTCTACTGCGCTACTTTGCGCGATCCATGTACTCGCCCGTATTCGGATTAACGCGCACCTTCTCGCCCGTGTTGACAAACTCAGGGACGTTGACAGTAACACCGTTCTCGAGCTTGGCCGGTTTCGTCGACGCGGTCTTCGTCGCCGTCTTCATCACGGGCGCCGTATCCACGACTTCGAGCACCAGTGAGTTCGGCAGCTGGATTCCGATGACTTTCCCGTTGTAGTACTCGGCCTGAATCTTCATCCCTGACTGCATCCACTGGGCGTTGTCGCCAAGGACTTCTTCTTCGATCTCGAGCTGGTCGTAGTTCTCGGTGTTCATGAAGTGGTACGTGTTGCCGCCCTGGTACATGAACTCGAGGTCGTGCGTCTCCATCGACGCCTTCTCGATGGTGTCAGCCGCGCGGAACCGGTGCTCGAAATTGTTGCCGGTACGAAGGTTTCTCATCTTCGCCTGCACCATCGCGCGGAGATTGCCCGGCGTATGGTGGCGGAACTCTACTACCCGGCAGGGATCGCCCTGAAAAACCAGGACCATTCCACGCCGGATCTGGGTGGCAGGCATTGCCATATAAGTATTCCAGAACTGGGGTCGACAACTTACGATCGAGCTCGGCAGTGCGCCGGATTCACTTCGATCAACACGGAGCGTAAACGCAAACAGCCTCGAAACTTAGCCGCTTTTCGGATTTCGGTCAAGCTGCGCCACGATAGGCTTCAGCGACTTCCAGAGGTTGTCCGCGACGATCCGCTCGCCAGCAATGTTCGGGTGCACTCCGTCCGGCTGATTCAGACGCGAAATCCCGGCGACACCGTCGAGCAGGAATGGCAAAAGCGGAACGTTCTCCTTCCTGGCGATATCCGCGTAAATCGCGCGAAAGCTTCGGGTGTATGTAACCCCGTAGTTGGGCGGCGCCTCCATCTGGATGAGAACGATCTTCGCCCGCGGCTGCTTCTGCCTGATGGTGGCAATCACCTGTTCGAGATTCGCTCGCGCCGCATCGGGGGACAAACCACGAAGAGCATCGTTTGCACCACCCTCGATCACCACCATATCGGCCGGTGTTCGCAACACCCAGTCAATCCGTCGGGCGGCTCCGGCCGTGGTCTCCCCCGACAGGCCTCCATTCACAGACTTTATCGGGAGACCCTCCGCCGCCGCCTTCTTTTCGATGAGCGACGGGAATGCCTGCTCCGGATCGAGCCCGAGACCAGCGGTGAGACTCGTTCCGAAGAAAAGGACGACGGGTGTGCGTACTGACCTGGACGGCGCGCCAGACGGCGCTGTTGAGTCCGCGCTTCCCTTCACTACACTCATGTTATTCTTCGCCTCAGCCACATTTCCTGAATTGTCCAAGTTTCCGCCCGATCCGCAGGCGCTGAGCGCGCATAGTGCACCAGCAAATAATCCCCGCTCCGCGCTTTCGCGCAGCCGTTTGAGAGTGTACCTCATTGCGGCGCCAATTCCGACCTACACTCGACTTCGTTCATGCTGATTGCCCGTGAAGTAACGAAAGAATATATGAGCGGCGAGCAGAAGCTCGCGGTGCTTCGGGACGTCTCGTTCAGCATCCCTCAGGGTGCCTTTGTCGCAATCGTCGGACCCTCCGGCAGCGGCAAGACGACATTGCTCGGACTTCTCGCCGGACTTGATACACCAACACGCGGCACTGTGCTCCTCGACAACGCCGACCTCGGCACCCTCAACGAGAACGAGCGGGCTCGCCTGCGCGGAGAAAAAGTCGGTTTCGTGTTCCAGACGTTCCAGCTGATTCCGACGCTCACTGCCCTCGAGAACGTACAAGTCCCGCTCGAGCTCCGTGGCACGCCAGGCGCCGTCGAGCGCGCGCGCGACCTGATTGACAGAGTAGGGCTCACCGGCAGGGGCCATCACTTCCCGACCCAGTTATCAGGTGGCGAGCAGCAACGAGTTGCAATCGCCCGCGCTTTCGCCAATTCGCCGAAGATCCTGTTCGCCGACGAACCGACCGGCAATCTGGACAACACGACGGGCCATCGGATTTTCGAGTTACTTCGCTCTCTCAACAGTGACGGTGGGTCGACGATCGTTCTGGTGACCCATGACTCCACGCTCGCTGCGCGCGCTTCCCGGACAATTCGCCTCCTCGATGGGGCCGTGGTCGAAGACACGGGAACTGAAGGAAGCGCGGGTTGAGCACAATCTCCCGGAGCATCTGGAGTCTGGCCTGGCGCGAGAGTCGAACCGCGCGCCGGCGCCTGCTCCTTTACATGTCCTCGATCTCACTGGGCGTCGCAGCACTGGTCGCGATCGATTCCTTCTCGACGAACATCGTGCAGTCGGTGAAGGATCAGTCCCGCGCCCTCATGGGTGGTGACGTCTCTTTCAATTCGTCGAAGCCATTTGCCCCGGCAATGGACTCACTGTTCGATTCGCTGTCGCATCACGGGCTGTCCTTCGCGCGGATTACAACGTTTCCCTCCATGGCTGTCGTCCCGCGGACCGCCGGCACCCGCTTCGCACAGGTGCGCGGCGTCACCGACAATTATCCGTTTTACGGGAACATCGTCACCGAGCCAGCTGGGCTGTGGCCAACGCTTCAGGGCGGCGCAAATGCGATCGTCGATCCTTCCCTCCTCACGTCGCTCAACGCGAAAGTCGGCGACACGCTGAGGCTGGGTTTCGGCTCGTTCACGATAATCGCGACGATCAAGGATGTTCCGGCCGCAGCGGGAATCGCCGAGATGCTCGGCCCGCGCATTTTCATCCCAGCCAGGTATATCGCGGAGACGCAACTGGTTGTGTTCGGCAGTACGGCTGACCGGACAGTGCTGGCGAAGCTTCCGCCCAACGTCGATCCCGACAATTTCGTGAAGCCGCTGCGGAAACGAATCGAGAACCAGCAGGTCCGCGTGCGCACGGTGACGCAGACCGAGATGCAGACTTCGGACGCGATCGAGAATCTCACGAGCTTCATCGGCATCGTCGGACTGGTCGCCCTGCTCCTCGGAGGAATCGGAGTCGCCAGCGGAGTGCGCGCATTCGTCGCGCGCAAGATAGACACCGTTGCAGTGCTGCGATGCCTCGGCGCATCGAGCGGACAGGTGATGGCCATTTATGTGGTGCAGGCCGCGGGGATGGGTCTCGCCGGAGCAGCGGCCGGCGCCGCCCTGGGGGTCGCCATCCAGTTTCTGCTCCCACAGGTGCTGACTGATTTTCTTCCGATCGACGTGAAGGTGAGGCTTGTGCCTGCCGCCGTGTTCACCGGACTTGCGGTTGGCGGCTGGATCGCGCTCATATTCGCGCTCAGGCCACTGCTCGCGCTTCGGAATGTCTCCCCGCTACAGACATTGCGCCGCGACACTGACGCCGAAGTCCTGCGCATGCACTGGTCGGATGTCCCGAGAATCGCTGTCGATGTCGCCCTGGTGTTGAGCGTGGTTGGCATCGCCTTTCTGCGAGCGCGCACGACCCGACAGGCTCTGTCGATTAGCGCAGCGACGGGAGTCGCGATTCTCGCGCTCGTGGCGAGCGCCGCGCTCCTCTCGTGGGCGGCTCGGAAGGGACTTCGCACCGGCTGGCCATACGTCGTCCGGCAGGGTGTGGCAAATCTGTATCGCCCCGGAAATCAGACGCGGGCCGTCGTTCTTGCACTCGGCTTCGGCGCGTTTCTCGTCAGCACGCTTTACCTGGTTCAACACAACATCCTGCGGAGATTCACCACCGCGGCGGCCGAGTCGCGCGGGAACGTCGTCTTCTTCGACGTGCAGCAGGATCAGGCGGCGGGATTGGATTCGATCATCAGATCTCGCGGGAACGAGGTCGTACAAACCGCGCCGGTTGTGACGATGCGCATTGCCGCGATCAACGGGAAAAGAGTGGCGGATCTGACGCCGGGCCCTGTGGAGCAGAACGGCCACCGCGCCGGGTGGGCTTACCGGCGGGAATTTCGCTCGACGTTTCGTGACAAGCCCGCATCGAGCGAGACTATCGTCAGCGGAAAGTGGTTCGGTGCCAACGCACTGAAGGCGGTGCAGGACACGGGCGAGATCTCGCTGGAGGAGGGGATCGCGAAAGAGATTAGCGTCAAGCTCGGGGATATCATCGTTTGGAACGTACAGGGGGTCGAGATTCCGACGCGCATAACGAGCCTCAGAAAAGTCGTCTGGACCAGGTTTGAGCCGAATTTCTTCGTGGTCTTTGCCCCGCCGGCGCTCAAGGACGCGCCAAAGCAGTACGTCTTGCTGACGCAGGTGAAAGATCCTCAAGCCGTGACGCCGCTTCAGCGCGCGGTAGTGAATCAATACCCGAACATATCGAGCATCGATCTGACATCGATCAAGCGTACCGTCGATCGCATCGTTGCGAGAGTCTCGCTCGCGATTCGATTCATGGCACTCTTCAGCCTCGCCGTCGCTATACCGGTTCTATTCAGCGCCGTCGCTGCGACACGCCGCGCACGCGTTCGTGAAGGTGTATTGCTCAGGACTCTCGGCGCCACGCGTGGTCAGATCGCGAAGATCCTGCTGGCGGAGTATTCGCTGCTCGGCGTACTCGGCGGGCTTACCGGGATGCTGCTGGCGATGGCGGGCGGCTGGGCCGTCGTGCGCTATCTATTCAAGGTGCCGTTCACGCTTCCGATTGCACCGATAGCAGGGATCGCACTGGTGATCGTGGCGCTGACGCTGTTGATCGGACTACTGGCGGGGCGGGACGTCTTCCGGGAGACTCCGATCGCAGCTCTTCGCGACGTCTAGCCTGTCCGTCTTAGCGCTTGATCGGCGTGGAGCTGGCTGTTGGCAGCCGGCGGATTGGAAAACGAATCACGCTGTCCCGACCGAGAACGGAGTCGCTCGAAGAAGAGTTGATCGAGCGGACCGAGTTGTTTCCAGAAGTTGTGCGCGCGACCGATCCCGACGATTTCTTGAGGGGGGCAGTGCGCCTCACCGTAGAAACTGACTTGCTTGACTCTGTCGTCGTCGCAACCGTGTCCACTCGCGCGGCAGCTGTGTCGATTGGCGTAGAGGAAGCCATGGTCGTATCTGCGCGCGGGGGCTCCGAACGGGCACAACCAGCGGCGGCCAGGACAATTGCCCCGAAAGCTCCCGCGACCGACAGCCTGGTCATCGACCGCTTCCCAAAACGGTCGGAAGCGCCTTCGGTGGGTGAGGCAGACCAATCTCCCACACACCAGTCGTAGGCGATGGATCGGCGGTACTGCCCGCTGCCCGGATGTTGAGGCCGGGGTGGGTATAAGGATCGGCGGCGGTGGTGTCCACGCTGTAACCAAGGTCTTCGAGGGATCTTATCGTCATTATGCTGAGGGGATTCGTGCCCTGATTGATGAACCCGGTCATCAGCTCGTTGCCGAATACGCTCTCGCGCCAGTGCGAGTTGATGGTCCCGTCTCCACCGGCGGTTCCTTCGACAGGAACAGAGGTGGCGCAGGTGTTGAACCCGCCCAGCGATTTGCAGCCCGCGATTCCACCGACTCCGATGTAAGAGACGTTGGGGCCGTAGTTGATCAGGAGATTGGCAGCAGTCGTATCCCAGAAGGAGCCAAACCCGAGGACGTGCAGCATTTCGTGGGTGATGACTTCCTGCAGATTCCCGGACGCCGCGAGAGACGCGACATCGGCGGTGTCGAACTTCATGACTCCAATCGACGTGCGCCAATCGTTCGCACTTCCGTTCTGACGGATGTAGCAGGGCCCGCTCTGCGCGAGAACCTTTCCGCGACCATCGATCGAATCGAATGACGCATAGATCACGATCCCGTCTATCGTGCCCGAGAAAATGCCGACGCCCGTAGCGTTGCAATTCTTCGCTGGATCGGCGCCCGTGGCATCAACGATGGGGGGAGCGCCAACGACAATTTGTTTGATGCGCGCCGCGGCATTTGCGAACAGGGTCTGCTCTGCCGGGGTCGTGGCCTGTCCAAAAAAGCGAAGATCTATCTTGTAGGCTGACGGCGGCTTTGTGGTTGTCGTCGGGCCGGATGAATCAGAGCACGCGCCCACGAGCACCACCGCCGCAAAGCCAAGCAACAGACCGAGACGCCGCATATATGGATCTTCCTCGAGATCAGGTAAAAAACGTCGTTGGTTTTGCACCTTCTTGTCCCTTCCAATAGACGATCGAGGACGATGAATACAGGTGTATCATTGACCCCAAACGCCAACGTCCCAGCAACAGTCACACCGGCCGGTCATGGTACCGCGCAGGTGGACCCTGGTTCCGCCATTTGCTTGCCCAACGATTCAGCAGTAAATAAGACCGGTCTATGGCGTCCCATCCGAAGCCGCCGGAGAGCTTTCGATCCCCAGAGCAACAGGCAACACTTTGCCTGCTGAGGACCGCCGACGCCGTAAAGCGTCGGTTCGCGCGAGTCATCGAGCCGCACGGAATTACCCCGCAGCAGTACAACGTGCTCCGAATTCTGCGCGGAGCGGGGCCGGTGGGGTTACCCACTTTGACCATCGGCGAAAGAATGATCGAGCAGACTCCCGGCACCACTCGGCTCGTCGACCGGCTCGAGCGCAAAGAACTGGTTTCGCGGACCCCTTGTCCAACTGACAGGCGCCGCGTCTTCTGTCGAATAACGGATAAGGGCCTCGATCTGTTGAAGGAGCTGGACGAACCCGTGAACCGGTGCGAGGCGCAAGCCGTTGCTCTCCTTGCATCGGACGATCTTTCGTCGCTGATCGCGCTACTGGATAGCGTCCGCTCGGTGAACCTCTAAGAGGACACTCGTGACGTCCGTGTCCCTACGGGAGGGACGTCCGGGCGGTCGGGAATGCTATCGGATCGTCCCGATTCTGCGCCCTGCTTCCTCTACCGCCTGGTAGAGTTGGTCGAAGGACTCGGTGACGAAGAGCACGTCCTGGAAGTGATCGATCTCGAAATGCTGGTTGAACACGGCGTCCAGCGAGAAAGGACGGCGGTCGCATTTCGGGCCAAGCGCATTGGCGGCATCGCCGTGAGAGGAGATGAGTCCCGATCCGTACACCTTGATCTGGTTATCCTCGCGGATCAGGCCGAACTCCACCGTGAACCAGAACAGCCGCGCCATTCGCGTCGTGTCCTCCTCGTTGTCCGCTGCGGCCGCAACCGCACCGTAATGCTGAAGAAAATCGGCGAATACCGGATCCGCGTGCAGAGGCACGTGGCCGAAGACATCGTGGAAAATGTCCGGCTCCGGCAGATAGTCGAGCTGCTCCCGCTTTCTTATCGTCACAGTCGTAGGAAACTTCCTCAGCGAAAGGCACTGAAAAAAGCTCTTGGCGGGGATGTAGCCCGAGACCGGAACGGCTTCCCAGCCCGTAGGCGGTGCCAGCCGGCGATTCACTTCAGCCAGATCGGGTACGGTCTCCCGCTTCAGGCCGATCGTGTCCGCGCCTTTGAGAAAGATCCGACTCCCGTTCTTCCGGAGCTCCTTCATGCGGCGCTCGTACAGAAGCCCCCACACGTCGTGGTCGTCGGCGGTGTAGGAATTCCAATCCTGCTTGATGAAAACGGACGGGTCGTCTACGAGATCGTAGAGTGCCGCGGTTGAGTCCTGCAATGTGGGCTCCGGAGTGCGCGAGACTCTCAGGAAGCTAACTGGCGGTCTTCGACGCTGAAAGCTTCGACCCGGTGTGTTTTCTGAGCGAGAGCGTGAGCGTGAATACAGAGCCGACTCCAACGACGCTGCTGACGCGCACGTCGCCGCCCATCGCCCTCGCCAGATCACGGCTGATGGCGAGGCCCAGACCGGTGCCACCACTCGGAACCGATCCCGGCGCGCGCAGCTGAACGAACGGCTCGAAGATCACTTCCGTTTTGTCTTCGGGAATTCCCGGTCCGGTGTCGCGCACGCGGACTACCAAGGAATCGTCCTCCACGCGCCAGTCGAGATCCACATCGCCGCCTGCAGGCGTGAATCGCATGGCGTTGGCGAGGAGGTTGAGCATGATCTGCTGGACTTTCTCCCTATCCGCGAACACAGTAACCGTGGGATCGCCGGAGTGATGCGCAAACACTATCGCTTTCTTCGCAAACTGCGGCGCCACCAGCGCCTCCGCGCCACGCAACGTTTCCTCGACCGGAATCTCGGCCATCGACAACTCGATCGGACCGCCTTCGAGCTTGGCGAAATCGAGGATCATGTTCACCAGCGCGATCAGATGCTCCTGCGCCTGGTGGATGCGCGAGACATCACGGCGCTGATCGGCAGTCAGCGCGCCATGGATGTTCTGCTCCAGAATCTCGAGGTACCCTGACACCGCGTGGAGGGGGGTCCGAAATTCGTGACTGAGCCGCGCAAACAGCTCGGTCTTGATCCGATTCGCGGCCTCGGCTTCCTTGCGTGCGGATTGCTCTCCCTCGAGCGCGACCTCGAGCTCACGAGTGCGCTGTGCGACTCGCGCATTCAGCGACCGATTGAGTGCGTGCATGCTCTCCTCGGACGCGCGCCGCACGCTCGCGTCCCTCAACAACCAGCAAATCGAGCCGTGTCCGGCGAGGGAAGCAGTCGCCTCCATCGGGATGAGCCTGCCGTCGTGCGCCTCAATGGCCAGCGCCCATTTGTCCAGACGGCCGGAGGCAATCAACCTTTCGAGCCGATGCTCGAAATCCGCGCGCCCCTCGGCATTCAGAAAAGTGGGAAGGGGCTTCCTCGTCAGAAGTATGGCGGGAACTCCGAGCAACTGTCCCGCGGCGGAGTTCGCTTCCTCGATGATTCCGTTCCGGTCGGTTACCAGGTAAGGATCTGGCGCCAGCTGAAAAAGAGTATGATAGCGCTCGCGTTGTTGTTCGAGCTGTCGCTGCGCATCCGCCGAAATCGGCACATGTCTACGCGTATCCTCGCGCGTGACCTGCAGCTCACCGGAAAAGCGATCGAGGTCAGAACTGCTCGGAAGCGGTACTGTCAACTTGCGATTGCCTGGACGTGAAAGTTCGAGCTACACCACTTCGCGAAAAACAGATGGTACTGACACAGCCCCACAGTAAGACGCCCTGTACAAATCGCAATAGGAAACTGCGTTCTCTGACGTACCTTCGCCCGTAATACGCGCGAACGCTGCAGATTGATGCAAAATGTTGCGGTCGCGTTACACACATCATCCCGTAAGGTTCACATGCTACGTCTCTCGCTCGTATTGTTGCTCGCCTGCTCGTTCGCTGCAACAGGGCAAAGCCCTACACCGCCGTCGGTCGCGACTTCGTACGTGATTCGCGCGGCGCACATGATCGATGGGAAGGCAGACGCCGTACAAAGCGATGTCGCCGTTCTTGTCGAAGGCGACCGCATCGTCGCGGTGGGACCGCGATCGGAGATCGCGTCCCGAACTCCGGCGGGCGCGCAGACGATCGATCTCGGCAACGCGACGATTCTGCCAGGACTCATAGACAATCACACCCATGTTCTGCTTCAGGGCGACATCACGAGCGCGGACTACGATGATCAGTTGCTGAAGGAAAGCATCCCTTATCGAGCCATCCGCGCTACCGCCGCAGTGCGGGTCGCTCTCATGAACGGCTTCACGACCATCCGCGACCTGGAAACCGAAGGCGCAATGTACGCGGATGTCGACGTGAAAACCGCCATCGCGCGCGGCGTCATTCCGGGTCCGAGGATGTTCGTGTCGACTCGCGCACTCTCGACTACAGGCACCTACCCCCTGCTCGGCTACTCATGGGAGCTGAAGATGCCAGAGGGTGTGCAGATCGTCGACGGCCCAGAGGAAGTTCGTAAGGCTGTGAGGGAAGAGGTCAAGTATGGCGCCGACTGGATCAAATTCTACGCGGACCGCCGTTATTACATCGCACCCGATGGACGCCTTCGGTCGTGGGTCAATTTCACCGACGAAGAGTTGAAGATGCTGGTGAGCGAAGCACACAGACTGGGCAAGAAAGTCGCGGCCCACGCGATGGGTTGGGATGGCATCGACGCTGCGCTGAGAGCAGGCGTCAACAGCATCGAGCACGGTGATGGGTTAACCGACGATCTGCTCGATCGGATGGTCGCCCAGAAGGTATACTGGTGTCCGACCATATTCGTGGGCGTGTATGTCGCTCCTGGTCGCGGAGGTGTATGGCCGAAGATGGTCGATCTCGAGCGCGTTGCGTTCGGCAAAGCGCTGAAAAAGGGTGTGATGATCAGTTACGGGACCGACGTCGGCGGTTACGCGTGGACGGAAAACCAGGCGCAGGAGTTCGCATTCATGGTTCGTTATGGGATGTCACCGATGGCGGCGATAAAATCGGCGACGTCGGTCGCTGCGCAGCTGCTTGACCAGAGCGAAAACTTCGGAACCATCGAAGCGGGCAAGCTCGCGGACATTGTTGCGGTAAAGGGCGATCCGATTGCCGACATAAGCGAGCTGACCCGCGTGACCTTCGTCATGAAGGGTGGCGCCATCTACAAGCAGTAGCTGCATCGAAAGAAAAAGCTCCGGCCGAGTGGCCGGAGCTTTTTCTCAGTCCCGTGACGCGTACTAAGGATCGTTGGGGTCTCCGCCGCCATCTTCGTCCTGCTCGGGACCGAAGTCGACATTCAGGATCTCGCCAACTCGCTCGACGTGCACCACCTGCCGCATCGTCTGCCCTCCAGCATTGATGGTGACCATGTAGTCGCCCGGGTCGACGAGATTCCCGAGTCGGCCACCACCGAGAAATCCGCCGCCTCCACCACCGCCCTCTCCGCCTGCACCCCCACCGCCTCCGGCCGGTGCTTCAGCAGGCCGAAGGTTTATTTCTCCCGGCGCCCCACCACCGCCCTGTCCGCGGCGGCCACCGCCTGCAAAACCCCCGCGCGCTTGCATCTGTTCACGCAATGCCCGCATCCCGACCGTGTCGCCACGTGTGCGCATCGCGGTCATGCTGTCGCGCATTGCGCCGATCCCGCTTGTGTCGGCGCCGGGCTGAAGAGCGCGCGGCCCACCGCCCGCGGTGTCCGCGCCACGGGCAGCGCGCAGTGAATCGTCACGCTGGCGTCTGACGCGAGCAGCGACAATGCTGTCGCGCACGCCGGCAGGCCCGAGCGGTCGAGGACGGCCGCGCAGATCCCAATAAGCGCGGTGAAGGCCCACACCAGCCGGACCATTGAAGGTGCGCACCGTATCCCCACGAATGTTGGTCACAACAATCCGCGCAGTATCCCGAGGGGCACCGGACGTGACGCGATAGACGAGCTCGGCGCCGTACGTCGGGTTGGGCGCGAGGAAATACTTATTCCCGGTAAAGTTCTGCGTGTTGGCCTGGGAATATTGGTACGCGGTCTTCGGGGTGAAGAACGTCGTGCCCCGCGCCATAAGCCCGTTGTTCATCTGCTCCAGCGGCGCGACATCCACGATCCAGATGGAACGGCCATGGGTAGCTGCGATCAGCTCGCGATCGCGAGGATGAATCTCCAGATCGTGTACGGGAACCGTCGGCAACCCGGTCATGAAACGCTGCCAGCTCGCGCCACGGTCTGTAGACACATACGCGCCTACGTCGCTCCCTAGAAAAAGGAGATCGCGGTTGGCGGGGTCTTCGCGAATTACATGCACGAAGTCCGCCCCAGCCGTCGGAAGATTGTTGCTGATCGACCTGAACGTCTTTCCGAAATCGTTAGACACGTAGACATACGGCCGGAAATCGTTCTCGCGGTGGTTGTCGAACGTCACGTAGACGGTCGCGGTATCGAAGTGTGAAGGCTCGACCCGGCTTACCCACGTCTTCTTCGGAACGCCGGGGAAGCGCGTAGTGATATCGGTCCACTGCCCACCGTCGTTGGTTGTCAGCCAGACGTTGCCGTCGTCGGTTCCGACCCAAAGGATACCGGGTCTGATTGGCGACTCGGCCACCGTCGAGATGGTCGAGTGGGTCTCGGCGCCAGAATTGTCACGCGTTATTCCACCGGTCGTGCGAGTGCTCGTGATGATGCGAGTCGAATCCCGGGTCGAAAGATCCGCCGAAATGGGATAGAAGTGATCGCCACGATCGGTCGACTTCAGCAGGCGGTTCCCGCCCATGTACACCGTGGTGGCCGAGTGGGGAGAAAGGAAAAACGGTGTCGACCAGTTGAACCTGTAGCCGCGCGCCGAATCAGCCGCGGCTCGCGCTCGAATCTGCGCCAGGGTGCGTGTGATCTCTGGCGTCACAGGGTGAGTCGTATCGCCACGAGCGATGATCACCGAATCCTCGAAGAGGCTCGTCCGGTCCCTCCCGCCGCCGCGCATGATCACCGCGCGCGTATTCTGCGCGATGTTTAGTCGGGATGCGTTGCCGCCCTGCGATTCGCTGTAGATGATGTTCGGATCTTCGGGATCCATTGCGCTATAGAACCCATCGCCGCCGCCGACATTGTACCAATCGCCGTTCGAGATTCCGGCGCGGTTCTTTGCCCGCGACGGTCCGCACCAGGAGCCGTTGTCCTGCAATCCTCCGCAGACTTTGTACGGCTTCTCCATATCGTAACTGACATGGTAGAACTGGCCGATCGGAAACGTGTTGATGAAATCGTAGGTGCCCCCGCGATCGTATGTGACCGCGATTCCTCCGTCGTCGCCGAGGATGTAGTGCTCCGGATCTGCGGGGTCGATCCACATTGCGTGCCAATCGGTGTGAACGCCCAACGCGCCGCGACGAACTGTTTTGCCACCATCGTCCGAGGTGCGGAAGACGGAGGACATCCAGTAGATGCGATCCGGGTTCCGTGGGTCCACGCGAATCTGCGAGTAGTAGAACGGCCGGGCATCACCCAAGCCTCCTCCGCCCTGGCCGGGCGGCTCGTTGCGATAGGTGAGAGTCCACGTTGCGCCTCCATCTGAAGAGCGATAGATGCCGCTGTTGGTCTTCTGCTTCTTGCTCGTGTCGGGCTTTTCCCCCCGAGCCAGCGGGTGTGCCAGCGTATCTGCCTCGACCCACGTGTAGATGACTTGCGGATTCGACGGAGAAAGCGCGATGCCGATGCGGCCCTTCACGGTCTCCGGA
>JAXDME010000078.1:0-3620 GCA_034666285.1 Gemmatimonadaceae bacterium
GCTGGTCGACCCTCGCGGTCGTTACGTCCCCGGTGCATACGCGAAGAGCCTGTGCTACTTTCGAAGCGGTTGGCCTGCGCGTGGTATGTGTTCCGGCTGCAGTGAGGCAATCCGGACTATATCCGGGCGCGAACGCTGAAGATCGGTTGCGTGCCTTCCGCTCGTGGCTCTATGAAATGTTTGCTTCTTCTTCGTACAAATCGCGCGGCTGGATTCGCTGAATCGCCAGCCGTGAATCTTCACGAGGATAACCAGCGATGACATCGGGCATGCAGTCTTCAGCAGACTCTACGCGAGCGAATCCTCACCCCCTCGACGCGGCGCAGGGAATCTGGAAGGTCATAACGGCATCGTCGGTCGGGACGATGATCGAGTGGTATGACTTCTACATTTTCGGTAGCCTGGCCGCGATCATTTCGACCCAATTCTTTCCCGGTGATAATCCGACAGCGAGCTTTCTGAAGACGCTTGCGACGTTCGCGGTGGGCTTCGCGGTACGTCCCTTCGGTGCGCTGGTATTCGGCAGGATTGGTGATCTGATTGGGAGAAAGTTCGCTTTTCTTGCAACGCTTCTCATCATGGGGGGCTCGACGGCCGCAATCGGATTCCTCCCCGGGTATGCTCGCATTGGCATCGCGGCTCCCATCATCCTCGTCCTTCTCCGACTGCTGCAGGGACTCGCGCTCGGCGGCGAGTACGGTGGCGCGGCCGTTTACGTAGCCGAGCACGCGCCCGATGGAAAGCGCGGCTTCTATACGAGCTTCATTCAGACGACGGCGACTCTGGGACTCTTCGTCTCGCTGGCGGTGATTCTCATCGTCCGAGGGATCGTTGGGGAAGACGCGTTCAAAGTCTGGGGCTGGCGAGTCCCCTTCATCCTTTCGATCGTGCTCGTCGGAATCTCCTACTACATAAGGATGCGCCTGCGCGAGTCACCGTTGTTCACGATTCTCAAGAACACGGGCAAGACGTCGCACGCGCCTATTCAGGAGAGCTTCGGGACCTGGCCGCGCTGGAAGGTCTTTTTCGTCGTGCTTTTCGGTGCGACGGCGGGCCAAGCCGTGGTGTGGTACACGGGACAGTTCTACGCTCTCCTTTTCCTGCAGACGGTGCTGAAGGTTCCGCTCGTCACATCCTACGTTTGCGTTGCAGTCGCCTTGCTCCTGGGGGCGCCGCTCTTTGTGTTCTTCGGCAGCCTGTCGGACAGGATCGGGCGCAAGAAGATCATGATGGCGGGGAATCTGCTCGCGGCCTTACTCTATGTTCCGATCTACCATGCGATGAAGTTCTACTCCAATCCGGTCAACGCCGTGGCGCTGACGGCGCTCGTTTTCGTCCAGGTCGTGTTCGTCACCATGGTGTACGGTCCAATCGCGGCGTTCCTCGTGGAGGCATTCCCAGCGAGAATCCGATACACGTCCATGTCGCTTCCGTACCATTTCGGAAACGGCTGGTTCGGCGGATTTCTCCCCATCATCGCGACGAGTCTCGTCGCGGCTACCGGAAACATCTACGCTGGGCTGGCGTTTCCCATCGTCGTCGCGCTGATCACGTTCGTCGTCGGATCCATCATGCTGCGCGACAGGCATAACGAGAGCATTTGGGCCGAGGTCCATACGGGCGATGCTCCGGTCAGCCCAGCCTTGCGGGCATGAGCGGGACCACAGCCGGATGATGGTTCTACTCGCCGGGTTGGTGTTGGTCACCGCCCAGAGCCGCGATTCAACGGTTGAGAAAATTCAGGCCCGGATCCGCCAGGAGCCCGGCGCTCAGGTCGGGCTCGCGTACGCCGATCTAGCGTCGGGCGACACGCTGTTCCTCAACGCGGACACGAGCTTCCACGCGGCGAGCACGATGAAGGTGCCGGTGATGATCGAGCTCTTTCGACGCGCGACCACCGGGTCATTCGCGATGAGTCAGCCGCTGCTGATAGTAAACCAGTTTGCCTCGATCGTCGACGGATCCGCGTACGCGCTCGATTCGACATCCGACAGCGACACGACTCTATACCATCGAGTCGGCGGTCGCGTGCGTGTCGACACGCTCCTGAGGCTCATGATCACGCGCTCGAGCAACCTCGCGACGAACACTCTCATAGCGCTGGTTGGGGCCGAGGACGTGAACAGTGCTATGCGGTCACTCGGCGCTCAGAGGATGCAGGTGCTTCGCGGTGTCGAAGACGGCAAGGCGTTCGACAAAGGCCTGATCAACACGACCACGGCGCGAGACCTCGCTACAATACTGAGAGCAATCGAAGAGGGCAGGGCAGGGTCAACGGAAGCGACCGACGAGATGCGCCAGATTCTCCTCGCCCAAGAGTTCAACGAAAAGATTCCGGCGGGACTTCCGCCAGGCATTCGCGTCGCCCACAAGACAGGCGAGATTACCGCCCACTCGCACGACGCCGCGATCATTTATCCGCCGGGAAGAAAGCCATACGTGCTCGTAGTACTGACCCGCGGAATTCAGGACGGGGCAAGGGCGAGCAAATTGATTGCCGATATTTCGTCGATCGTATACGCGCGGAACGCCGCGCGTGTAAACACTCCATCGGGACTACTCACTCACTGATGAGAATCGCATTCCTGGGGCTCGGTGACATTGGCGCCTTGATGGCCGCGCATCTCGTGCGCGAACCGTTCGATCTGGTCGTGTGGAACAGGACCGCATCAAAGGCAAACGACTTCGCCCGCGATCACAAAGCGACTGTCGCCGGAACTCCGGCCGAGGCAGTGAAGGATGCGGAGGTCGTCATCACCTGCCTGCCCTCGTCTGTCGAAGTCGAGGCGGTTTTGCACGGCGAGAATGGAATGCTCGAATCGCTGCCCAGAGGCGCCGTCGTGATCGACTGCACATCAGGTGATCCTCCGACGTCGCGATCCATAGCGGCGGAGCTCGGGGGCCGGGGGGTCGAGTTTATCGATGCTCCGGTGAGCGGAGGGACAACCGCGGCGAAAGCTGGAACGCTTACGGTGATGTGGGGCGGCGAGGAGTCGGTGTTCGAGCGCGTCCGTCCGGTGATCGAAGCATTCGGCAAGAAGATTGTCCACGCGGGGCCCGTCGGCGCCGGTGATGCGCTCAAGGCCGTGAACAATGCGCTACTTGCGGTTCACATCCTATCGGCCGCGGAAGGGCTCGCAGTGCTGGTGAAGGCCGGAGTTGACCCGCGAGTGGCTCTCGAAGTCATCAATGCGTCGAGCGGCCGATCGAACAGCTCCGAGAATCTGATCCCCCAACGTGTGTTGACACGCGCTTTCCCACGAACGTTTCGACTTGCACTGCTCGAGAAGGACATCGGAATCGCCGCCGTAATGGCGGAGGATCTTGGCGCCCGAACGCCTCTGATATCACTGACCGCGGAGCGGTTCCACGAGGCGCGCGAAAAGCTTGGCGAGAAGGCGGATCACGTCGAAGCCGTGAAAATGGTTGAAGAGGAGAACGGGATCGAGATCAAGTAGCTTCTCGATCGACCTGGGCGATTCTACTGGCGGCTACGCGTGGATCGATCACCGGCGCGACATCCTCGTCCGACAGAACCAGCGTCAACGTAGCGCGCTCAACGACCCGATCTCCGCCCGGCACGAGCGCTCCGAATTCGATTTCCGCCCTTCGGCAGAAAC
>JAXDME010000079.1:0-5089 GCA_034666285.1 Gemmatimonadaceae bacterium
CCGAGCCGCGAAATACCAGAAGATTGCCGAGCGAATGGAGGATGACGAAGCCGATCCAGATCAGGCCGGTAAGCCCCATGACGGCTTTCTTGCCGACCATGGAGCCGTAGAAGGTGCGGACCCTGCCCATCAACGCGTCACAGCTTTACCGCGCTCATCGGCTCGCGCACTGCTTCCGCGCTCTTCGCCAGGGCATCGCGCTCTCCTCGCGTGAGTTCTACTTCGATGATCGACTCCAGCCCTCGTCTTCCGAGCTTGCACGGTACGCCGAGAAAGAGTCCGGACATTCCATATTCTCCCTCCAGCCACGCCGCGCATGGCAGAATGCGCTTCTGATCGCGCACGATCGCTTCGCACATCTGCACCGCTGCCGACGAAGGGGCATAGTACGCTGAACCGGTCTTCAGATGCTTGACGATCTCGGCGCCGCCTGTGCGAGTGCGCTCGACGATTGCATCGATCTTTGCCTGTGGCAGAAGCTGCGAGATGGGAATCCCGCTCACCGACGTGTAGGAGATCAGAGGTACCATCGTGTCGCCATGGCCTCCAAGCACCATCGCCTGGATGTCGCGAACCGACACATCGAGCGCCTCGGCGATGAACGCGCGATAGCGAGCCGTGTCGAGCACTCCGGCCATTCCAAGCACGCGCTCGCGCGGAAAACCTGTGACCTTCATTGCGACGTACGACATCACGTCCAACGGATTCGAGACGACGATCAGGATCGCGTTCGGAGATGTGCTCTTGATCTCTTGTGAGACCTGCTTGACGATCCCGGCGTTCGTATTCAGCAGATCGTCCCGGGACATCCCCGGTTTCCTGGCTATGCCTGCCGTTATGACGACGATGTCCGAATCACGGGTTTCCTCGTACCCGTTGGTGCCGACCACTCGCGAGTCGAAGCCCTCAATTGGCGCCGACTGCCATTGGTCGAGCGCCTTGCCTTGCGGGATCCCTTCCATGACGTCGACCATCACGACGGTACGGGCGAGCTCCTTCTCTGCGAGACGCTGGGCGGTGGTAGCACCGACGTTGCCGGCACCGACGACCGTAATCTTATTTACCATTTCGCTTTCTGGTTGTGGAGAGAAGTAGTGCGCGAAAGTTATCGGGGCCGCACACCGCGAGCAATCGGAGCAGCTGAGAAATGGCGGAGCACTAGGAGCCGCTCGGGCTTGTCACCGAGTTCCGATGTCTGAAGGGCGGGCCGTGATCTTTTTGTTTTGTTTGTCTCGGCGTAGAGCTCCGATTCGAGTCTGGTAGCATCCCGAGCGGCAGTTCCCAAAAAGTCCCGGCCCGCCAGGACGGTCCGTCGCGCCTAAAAGAGCGATCCGAGTAATCCGGAAAATCCGCCAAATCCGTATGAACCTTTGAACTCGGTGGCCAGTGGGGATGAAACTTTGAGCTCGGTGGCCAGACTGAGGGAGCTTCCGATCGAAACCTGTCTCAGCCGCCGACTTGCGAGAGAGCGCGGAGTCCGCCGATGCTCATCTGGAGAAGATGATGTTCTTTCGGTTTCGTCGACAGCGCGCTGCGAAAGAATGGTTCCAGCGGTAACCCTGAGCGCAGAGGCGTGCGCAGATCGATCTCATCATCGCCGAAGAGACAGGTGCGGAGGCGGCCATCAGCCGTCAGCCTCACCCGATTGCAGCTTCCGCAGTACGTGTGGGACATCGGCGTGATCACACCGATCGTGCCGGCCGCACCCGCGAGTTGATAATAGCGCGCTGGGCCGTTGCCTCTCTCGGGACCCGCGACAGGCTCGAGATCACCGAGATTCTTCAGCACCGCGAGGATTTCATCCGTGGGAACCACGTGATCCCAGGTGAGATCGCGCATCTCTCCCACAGGCATCAGCTCTATGAATCGCACGTGCCAGGGGTGATCGAACGTGAGACGAGCGAAGTCAGCGACCTCGTCATCGTTGATCCCGCGCATCACGACGACGTTGAGCTTGATCGGCGCGAGCCCCGCCTTCTCCGCGGCGACCGCCGAGGCGATTGGATCGAACGCCGTGTTCCGCCGCGAGATCGATCTGATTCGGTCGGGTCTCAATGAATCCGAACTCATGTTGACTCGATCGAGACCCGCGAGTTTGAGCGTGTGCGCAACGTCTGGCAGTCTTACGCCGTTCGTAGACAGTGAAATGTCTTCGATCTCGGGAATCTTCTTCAGCATTCCAATCAGGCGCTCCAGCTCCGGACGCAAAGTTGGCTCGCCGCCAGTGATGCGAAGGCGCCGCAATCCGAGAGGTGCAAGCTCGCGAACGACTTGAGCGATTTCCTCGTACGACAGGATGTCCGCCTTGGGAAGCCACTCGAGTCCCGCCAATGGCATGCAGTAGAGGCAGCGAAAATTGCATCGATCCGTTACCGAGATACGGAGGTACTCGATGCTCCGCCCGAAACTGTCACGCAGCGTGACGCTCATGCGGTCGAGGCCTCGGCAGCCCGCGTTGGGTCGACCCACTCGCGCGTTCCGTCGGCATAGTGCTCTTTCTTCCAGATCGGCACTCGCTTCTTGATCTCTTCGATCACGTACCGGGTGCAGTCGAGCGCCGGCGCGCGATGTGGGTGCGCCGCGGCAATCGCCACGCTGATGTCGCCGAGCCCGAGCAGTCCGATGCGGTGTTCGACGACGAGGGCGGAAACTCCGAACCGTGCATCTGCTTCGTCGAGAATCCGCTCGAGCTCCGCGGTCGCCATCGATTGGTAGGCTGAATATTCGATGGCGCTCACGCCGCGTCCTTCGTTCACGTCACGCACGGTGCCGACAAAAAGAGAAATTGCGCCGTACTGCGGCGAGCTGACCTCGTTGAGGAGTGAGGCCGGATCGATCTCTCTGCTGATAATCGAAGCTCGCTTCATCCTCCCGCCACGGGCGGGATCAGCGCGACTTCGTCGCTCGGCGCGACGAGTTGGTCCGGGTTCGCGAAGCTCCTATTGACGGCAACGCGAGGAGTGACTGGCAGCGACGAGGCTCCCGGAAGCGACCGGAGCCGGATAAGCAGATCCTGTACAGTTGTGCCGGGCGTTATCGGGAGTTCGACGGTCGGTGCGCCGAGTAGCTCGGCGTAGGAAGCAAACAATTGCACCGTCACCGTTGACACGTGCTGACCTTCTCCCGCCCCGCGACGCGAAGCTAAGTCGTTACGCTTCCGACATCTGCGACACATCAACCCCAGCGACCAGGGCGCGCAGCTCCTTGGAAGGCTTGAACACAGGCACCGGCCGCGCGGAAACCTCAACGGGCGATCCGGTACGCGGGTTTCTAGCCATGCGGGTCTTTCGGTTCCGGATCTTGAATGTGCCGAATCCCCTGACTTCGATATTCTCCTGCGTCTGGAGCGAATCCTTGATCGCATCCAGAAAAGCGTCCACGACACGAGCGCAGTCCTTCTTGGAAATCATCGGCCCGGCGGTTCGTGAAATCTGGGCCGTGACACGCTCGACGAGGTCGGCTTTGGTCATGAAAAACTCCGAATGGAAACGCGCGGAAGAAGCGTAAGTGCTTTGAAAGTATGGCTTTACTGACATGCTGTCAAGCGAGTCAAAGCTACCTCAGCGACCCTCCCAGAGCGTTGAGAAACTCCTGGAAGAGGGGCCGGGCGTCATGGGGGCCGGGCGCAGCCTCGGGATGGTACTGGACCCCGAAGACCGGCAAGTCGCGATGGCGGAGACCTTCGATGGTCCCGTCGTTCAGGTTCACGTGAGTCACCTCCAGCTCTCCCGCGCCCTTCACTGTGTGCTCGTCGCCCTCAACTGCAAAACCATGATTCTGCGAGGTGATGAGCACCTTTCCCGTCTCGACTTCCTTGACTGGGTGATTTCCGCCCCGGTGTCCGTACGGCATCTTCGCGGTCGTTCCCCCGAAGGTGAGCCCAAGAAGCTGATGGCCGAGGCAGATGCCGAAGGTAGGGATCCCAGCCGAAGTAAGAGTGCGAATGATTTCCGGCGCGTAGGCCACGGCCTCGGGATCGCCGGGCCCGTTCGAGAGGAAAATTCCGTCCGGCTCCTCCGACATGACGGCTTCCGCGGCCGTGTCCGCGGGGACGACCGTCACTCGGCAGTCATTCTCCGCGAAAAGGCGGAGAATATTTCGCTTGATCCCGTAATCGTAGGCGACGATGTGATGCCGGGCGCGCGGGTCTCCCCAGGTATAGCGATCGCGCGTCGATACGCGAGAGGCCAGGTCAAGGCCGACCATTGAGGGGCACGCTTCGAGCGCGGCACGGCTAGCTTCGTCGGGCTCCAGGCCGGCCCCGATCACGCCACGCATGACTCCCACCGACCTCAAGTGGCGGGTGAGACGCCGCGTGTCAACCTCAGTCAAGACAGGGATTTGGGCCGCAGCGAGCCAAGGCTCCAGTCCACCCGTCGCGCGCCAGTTCGAATATGTCTGAGAAAGCTCTCTCACTATGACTCCGGCGATCTGAGGCGCCGACGACTCGGGGTCTTCCGCATTGATGCCGTAGTTGCCGATCTGCGGCGCAGTCATCACTACGATCTGACCCCGATACGACGGGTCCGTGAAGACTTCCTGGTAGCCAGTCATGTTCGTCGTGAAAACCACTTCGGCGACCGCAGGCAGCAGCGATGAATTTGGGGGACCGGCTATTCTCCCACGAAAAAGGGTTCCGTCCTCAAGGAGGAGGAACCCCGCTTCGATGATCCGATTCTCGGTCAACTTACCGTTTGGGTACCGTGGACTGTGGCTTGGTTACCGGAGCTTTTTGCGATCCGGTAGTAGTGGGAGCAGTCGTGTTCGGAGAAGTCGCCGTCGGCGCTGCCTCGAGCGGAACCGCGGGCGCTGACGTCGGCGGCGGGGCGACGTTTGCGGGCTGTGTGCTCAACCCCTTCTCCAGCACCGAGCGCGGCGCCGAGGTATGCGTCGACATGATCTGAAGGATGAAGCAAAGTACGAGAAAAATTCCCCCGCCCCACCAGCTGGCCGTTGTCAGAAGATTTCCCGCCTGCCTGATTCCGATAAACGCGTCGGGAGACGAGCTCGCTCCGCCGAAATTGGCGGCGAGCCCTGTGCCCTTCCCGCTCTGGAGCAGGATGGCGAGGATCAAGACGATGCAGTCGAG
>JAXDME010000080.1:0-11133 GCA_034666285.1 Gemmatimonadaceae bacterium
ACCACCGCGTCGATGTGAGGCGAATGCTGCGACCAAAGCCGCTGCATTGCCCTCTCATCGCCGGCGATAGCGCGCTTGAGGTCGAGCTCGTCTAATGGCATCTCGGTCATATTTTTAGTCACTCTCCATGTCTCTAAAGTTTCCTTACGAAACACGGTGACTTTCGTTGTGCGGAATCGTTTGCAACTGTACGCCCTCGCCATACCGCGGAGCGGCAGTCTAAGCCCGGCCGGGTCGGAACTTCGGCTCTTGCGGACAGTATAAATTAAAGCAGTTCAAGGAGTTAGCGTTGCTTAGAGTCATTCTCACCGCACTGACGGTGACGCGCGCGGGCGACGGCCTGCCGGTCAAGCCACCGGCAGACGTTGGCATGTCCGGTAACCGCCTCGGCGCCATTGAGCGCGTTGTCGAGCGCGGAATCAAGGCCGGCGGCTACCCGGGAGCTTCCGTGGTGGTGGGCAGAAAAGGCGCTGCGGTGTTCGAGAAGGGGTTCGGAAAGCTCTCGTGGAGCGATAACAGCACCCCGGTCGATGCTCAGAACACCATCTACGACATAGCGTCTCTGAGCAAAGTCGTCGGGACTACGACAGCGATCATGATTCTCTACGACGAGAAGAAGATCGGCCTCGATGATCCCGTCGTGAACTACATCCCGACCTTCGGTGGCGGCGATAAGGACAAGGTCACCATCCGCATGCTCCTGACGCACACCTCGGGGTTGCCCGCAGGGCGCGACATCTGGCGCATTGCGCAGACTCCACTCGAAGCAAGAGCCCTGGTTCTCGGCACTTCGCTCGAAGGGCGGCCCGGCATGCAGTACATCTACTCCGACCTGGGCGCCGACGTGCTCGGATTGCTGGTCGAAGTAGTGTCAGGCGAGCCGCTGGACAAATTCCTCGAGCGACGCGTCTTCGAGCCGCTCGGCATGAACGAGACGATGTACCGCCCGGCTGATTCTCTCAAATATCGGATTGCGCCGACCGAAGTCACGCCACCCCGCGGTTATCCGCTTAGGGGTGAAGTCCACGACGAGAATGCTTACGCGCTCGGTGGCGTCGCTGGACACGCCGGCCTGTTCAGCACGGCGGCTGATCTCTCGGTTTTTGCGCAGATGATGCTCAACGGCGGTGAGTACAACGGCGTGCAGATCATCAGCAAGCCGACGGTCGACTTGTTTACGCTGAGAGCATTCGGACACCGCGCACTCGGCTGGGATACCGCCGATGGCGATTATGGCTCGGGCCGCTATCTCGGGCCAACTGCCTATGGTCACACCGGATTCACCGGAACATCGATGTGGATCGATCCGGAGCGGCAGATGTTCGTGATCCTGCTGACGAACCGTGTTCACGCAGCCCGCGCGCTCCGCCCGGCAAAAGTGATCTCGGACGTTCGCGCGGATCTATCCGACGCCGCGGTTCTTTCGGTACTCGACGGCCCCGAGCTGGCTTCACGGTCCGGGAAGTTCCGCGCTGATCGCGAAGTGGGTTGGAATCCTGCTCCTCCGCGTGCCTCGAGACGTCGTCACCAATCGTCGAGGCACCATACGATCGCAAGCGCCACATCGAAGAGCCGCGCCAGCTCTGCCAAGAAGAGCAGCTCGAGCAAGAAAAAAACCAGCTCCAAGAAGAAGTAAAGCTCCTAATCGCAGGCTAGCACTTTGAGAGCGGGCGCCGATCAGCGCCCGCTCTTGTTTTGGTAGCCGCTACGGGGGATTATTCAATCAATGAACGCAGGATCAACTATGAGCAACGAAAACGGGACTACCCCTTCCCCCGCCGAGGGTGGGACGGCGCCAGTCGCGACCACGACGGGCGTCGTGAGCGAAGATCAGGTGAAGCTCGCGCTCCGTCGCGTGAAGGATCCGGACCTACAGCTCAACATCGTCGATCTCGGGTTGGTCTACGCGATCGCGGTCGATGGCACGACAGTTAAGGTCGACATGACACTCACTTCACCCGCATGTCCTTCGGGACCCGAGCTGATGACGAACGCCGAGAACGAAGTGAAAAGTTTGCCGGGCGTGGAGAAGGTGGAAGTGAATCTCGTCTGGATGCCCTTCTGGACGCCGGAGAAGATGGAGCCTCGGGTCAGAGCCTACCTCGGGTTCTAGGCAGTCAGGGCGCCGATAAACCCGGCGCCCATTTCTTCGATCTGCCAGCGACGCAGGTCGGGAACGGCTTCAAGCTCCTCCACGCTTTTCGCGCCGCTGCGCGCGATGTTCTCCAACCTCTCTCGCGAGCACAGGACTCCGGGATCGAGATCGAGTCTCGTCGCCGCAGCGTCCCGAACCGCCTTGAGCCGCGCCACCCGCTCATCGAAGTCGCGATCCTTGTTCCAGCGCTGACCGCGCGGAAACTTGGGGAGCTCCGCTTCCGGCACCTCCGTCCCTCTTCGCACCGCCGCGACAATGTCCGGGCCTCCGCGCTCGATCATTCCCTTCGGCATCCCCTTGATCGCGCCGAGCTCGGACACACTCTTCGGGGCGCGCCGAGCGAGCTCGAAAAGAACTTCGTTTCCCATCACGCGGAACGTCGCCCGATCGAGCTGCGCCGCAACAGTGTCGCGCCAGTTCGCGACCTCGCGCAGCACCGCCAGCTCCTGACGCGTGAGGTCACGTGCGCCCTTCAGCCTCAGAAACCCTTCCATGCTCTCCTCGGCCTCCCAGCGGGTGCCTTCGAGCCTGGCGAACTCTTCCTGAGCCCAGTGAAGTCTGCCGCGACGCGTTAGCTCCCCCTTCATGTGGTCCTTGAGCTGCAGCAGGTAGCGCGTATCCTGTGCGGCGTACTCGAGCATATCGGGCGTGAGGGGACGCATCGACCAGTCGGCACGCTGATGTTTCTTGTCCAGCTTGACGTCGAAGAACTGCTCGAGCAGCGCGGCGAGGCCGAACGACTTTATACCAAGCAGCTGCGAAGCGATCCGCGTGTCAAAGATGTTGGTGACATGCCAGCCGTAATCCTGGTGCAGAAGCCGGAGATCGTAGTCCGCGTCGTGAAAAACGACCTCGACCGCCTTGCTCTCTAGCAACCGGCCGAGGCCAGCCGGCGAGCCAATCGGGAGAGGATCGAGGATCGCGCTCTGCTTGCGGGTCGAAAGCTGGAGGAGGTAGATGCGGTCGAGAAAGCGATGAAAGCTCGCGCCCTCGGTATCGAGGGCGAGCTCCTTCTCGTCTGATATTTCTTTCAGGAAGCGGTCTACCTGCTCGGGCGTGTCGAGGTAGAGCGCGGCATCCGCGCGGGCTGGAGGCATCTCCCAAATCTAGCGCCTGAATGGTGTCGCGCCCTGTGTGGGTTAACTTTCGTGGGCGACGACTTCCCTCTTTCCACTCCTGATGCCGGAAGACTTCAAGGTTCATATCTACCCGAGCGACTGCGACTCGGTGGGGCATGTGAATCATGCCCACATGCTGGTTCTGCTGGAGCGCGCGCGGTGGCAGGCTTTGGAGCGGCACATGTCGTACGACGAGTACATGAAGACGAGTCTCTGGGCCGTCGTGCGCAAGGTCGAAGCCTCCTACCAGGCACAGACATTCCCGGGAGATGACCTCAGCATTCGTACCGGGATGCTCTCGGTCGGCAATACCAGCTTTATCGTGCGACAGGTCGTGCGGAATCAGCGAGAGATCGTGGTGTGTGATGCGTCGATCGTTTACGTCACTGTATCTCCCTACGGAAAGCCAATCCCTGTCCCGGATCAGTGGCGAACGCTCTTTCCTCCCTGGGAGGAAGAGGCCGAGAGCGCTTCACCGCCTCGATGATCGATTCACATCCTCAAGACGCGCGCAAAACGTGACCAGTCCGAATCCAACGCGAGTCAGCGCCGCGGAGCAGTCAGTGCCGGCACAGATTGGGGGGGTCCTGTTCCGTCATCGCGGCTGGCTGCCGCTCCTCTTCCTCGGCATCCCGCTCATAATGCCGGGCACGACGTCTCCGTTCCGCTGGGAAGTGGGGCTCGTACTGATCGTCATTGGTGAAGCGGTCCGTCTGGCGGGCGTCGCGGCGGCCGGCACGGTCACTCGCCGTCGCTCGCGCGGTGTGCAGCGACTGGTCACCTACGGAATCTTCGCCTGGGCAAGAAATCCGCTGTACATCGGCAACTTTCTCATCTGGATGGGGTTCGTCACCATCTCCGGCGTGCTCTGGTTCTTGCCGATCGCGGTGCTGCTGTTCGCGCTTGAGTACGAGCTGATCGTCCGCTACGAGGAAGGTGTGCTCGAGTCGATCTTCGGACGCGAGTACCTCGATTACAAGCAGGAGACTCCGCGGTGGATTCCGCGCCCGCCACGCAGCGAGCAGCTTGCCGGAGAGTACCATTGGGGCGAGGCGTTCAAGAGCGAGATCAGCACTTTTCTGCAGTATGCGGTGCTGCTGCTGGCGTTCTGGGTAAAGAGCCAGGTGGTGCAGGGGAACGCGCAGGTCGGCGCCATAGGCTTCTTCAAGCGGTTCTAGCCCATACAGGCACGCTGCTACCCGCTGATTGCCGCCCGCTTCGCAGCAGATGTAGTTGCAGTTGCACTCACCGCGCCCTGCACTCTACGCAGAATGCGCTTTCGCTGGAAAATCGCGCCTTGAGCTTATCGAAAAACGACCCGTACATGTGCGAATCACATAGCGCACGGTTGCATTGACGGCACACCCCACCCTTGCCGGCTCCGAAAAAGACTCCGCACTTGTCGCATTGCCATTTGAATGCGGACGGGCGGAAGATCGGCACTTACACTAGCGCCAAGGTCTGAGAGCCGACCCATGATGCGCCGGGCTTCAGCTCCACCGGCGAGCCAATCTGCGCCGCCTCCACGCAGACCATCCTCATGTAGTCGTCCGTGTCCAGACCGATAAAGCCAGTAACCTTCTCGGCCCACGGATTCCAGACGACGGCATCCTTGAAACCGTCCGCTCGCACCTCGATGCGGCGGTCATTGCCGCGATCCTCGACTTCGACCTTCTTGGGCGCCTTGAGATAGACGCGGTCGGTCTCGTCGGAAATCACCAGCTTCTTCGCTTCGTCCTTCGTCTCGTTTCCGCCCTGGGTCTTGTCCAGGTACCACTTGCCCGTGAATCCGCGGATGGCCGATTCCCGGATGTCGGCAACCGCGAGGTAGGTGTGCAGCGCTGACGTGAAGCTGAATACCTCGTCGCCGGTATTGAAAACCTCGAGCTGCACCTTGAGCGATTTCTCCTCGATCGTCGCAAGCAGCTCGGTACGGAAGTGAAACGGCCACAGCTCACGACTTCGATGGTCGTCGACCAGGACCAGCTTTACCGAGGACGGATCCTCCGAGGTGTCCGCATTTTCTGCGAGCTGCCACTCCGTCTTCCGCGCGAAGCCGTGTTGCGGAAGTGGGCCGGTGTTCGCGAACTGCGGGAAAACGACGGGGATTCCGCCGCGGATCGGATCTCCCGTCGCAAACGTCGCCGTCTTGCCCATGAACAGAACTTCCTTATTGCCCGCCGGAATCCAGGAGGTCACGTGCGCGCCATTGAGATACACATCCGCCGAGCTGCCCGATGGGTGCGAGAGCAGGACGGTAGGCATTCCGTTTTTTCCGGGAACGATGGGAGGAGTCATGGGATCAGATATTGATGTGCGAGCAGTGGATTCTGCCAGTCGCTCGCACTCATTGGCTACCGGTTGGGCCGTCCGGGAGGGTTCTCGCCCTTGAACACTTCGCGATTGATCTGAACGTATTCCTTGAGGTTCGAGGGCACATCCTCTTCCGGGAAGATCGCCGTCACCGGGCACTCGGGCTCACACGCGCCGCAATCGATACACTCGTCGGGATGAATGTACAGCTGGTCTGCTCCCTCATAGATGCAGTCCACCGGACATACGTCTACGCAGGCGCGATCCTTCGTGTTCTTACACGCTTCAGTTATGACGTAGGGCATCTCTTTCCCGATAGTGCGGCGGCGACTCCACCGGCGCCGGAGGTGTTTCCTTTGCGAAAAATAGACTCGCGGAGTTGAATATCAACACCATGCTTCACCACTTGAGGAACCCCGCCGCGAGACCGATAAAGATGAGGATGATAACCGAGCCCAGCATGAGAGCGCGACGGCGGCGATTCCGGCGCACGGCGATCCAGACTTCCTCATCGAGATAGTAAAGACCGGGGGAGACTTCGCGAATCACGGCGCTGTCATGCAGCCGCTTTACCGCGCGCGACTCTCCGAAGCCCATCGCGACATACGATTGTGCTGTCGAAGGAGTGAGCGCGCCCGCCGCGCGAAAATCGTCGACCACCTCGCGCTCCTTCATCCTCATGATTGCAATTGCCGCCGCAGCGCCCATGTGCACTTACTCCATTGGTGGTTCGAGCCCGACTACTGACGCCACGGTGGCAGCGCGCCCCGTTTCTTGTCGAGGTCCGGATTCTCGCGAAAGAACGTAGCCGTGTGTCCAATCACTTGCACCACCGCGGAGCTCGTTGCAAGTGCCAGTGAATTTGCGACGTCCTTCGGCTTTACATCATCCTTGTTACCGAGCTTCACCTTCACGAGCTCACGAGTGCGCAACGCGTCGTCGAGCGATCCGATTACTGACGGCGTGAGCCCATGCTGACCGACGTGAACAGTCGGGTTCAGATGATGCGCTTCCGCGCGCAGCCCCGCCCGCTCTTTGCCTTTCAATTTCTCATCCGTCCCGGCTTCGTCATGAAAGCTCGTACATCAATGGGCGTACCATTCCAGTAGTTCGCGTCGCTCCTCATTACCTGAAAATGCAAATGGGGCGCGTTCGGTGGCGCATTTCCAGTAGTGCCGACGAACCCGATCACGTCCCCTTCCCGAACGGCCAGGCCTTCGACCACGTTCGGAGCGTAGCCCATCAGGTGCGCGTAGTACTGAACATAGCGTCCGCTCGCGTCGGCGATGTAGATCGTAATTCCTCCGGCTCCCCCGTTCGCGAGCTTGATGATACGCCCGTTCGCGGCTGCCAGCACCGGCGTACCGCGCATCGCCATGATGTCCGTCGCCATGTGAATCCGGCCGCCGCTCCGCGCCTCATGGAACGTGTCGGTGAGCTGCGAGGGCTCGCCACCTTCAACAGGAACCATGAGCGGATGCGCGAGAAAGTACGCAGAGTCAGAGGATAGCATCGGTCGCATGTCTAGGCGCACCGGAGCGTCGGCCCCAGGTCCCGAGACCACCGCAGGAGGCAATTTCCGCGGTCCTGCGTCGCTCGGCGCGCGCAGGTTCACGCACATCGTCCCGCCCACGACGGCGCAGAAGAGGGTGGCACACACGCGCGAAATGCGGGCGACGCTATTGCATCGCGCGCAAAAGCGCTCGAGCTCAGCTCGCTGAAGCACCAGCAAGCTGCTGTTCGTTCCCCAGCTGCTTCCCTCCATCCGCTGCCAGCTCCGCCGCCAGCTTCGCGATCCCCTCCTCGATAGTTCTCGAGTGGTGCATCGAACAGAACTTGGGACCGCACATCGCGCAGAACTCTGCGCTCTTGAAGTACTCCGCCGGCAATGTCTCGTCGTGGTACTCCTGGGCCCGCTCCGGATCGAGGCTCAGGCGGAACTGCTCCTTCCAGTCGAAGTTGTAGCGCGCGCGCGATAGCGCGTCATCCCTGTCGCGCGCGCCTTTTCTTCCACGCGCGACGTCAGCCGAGTGCGCTGCGATCTTGTAGGCGATGACACCCTGGCGGACGTCTTCGGCGTTCGGAAGACCGAGGTGCTCCTTCGGCGTGACATAGCAGAGCATGTCCGAGCCGAACCAGCCGATCATTGCCGCGCCGATCGCGCTCGAGATGTGATCGTATCCCGGAGAGATGTCGGTCACGAGCGGGCCCAGCGTGTAGAACGGAGCTTCGCTGCACACCTCCTTCATGCGCCGGACGTTCATCTCGATCTGGTCCATTGGAACGTGTCCGGGGCCTTCGACCATCACCTGTACGTCTTTCTTCCACGCTCTTTTCGTGAGCTCTCCCAGCGTGTCGAGCTCGGCGAATTGTGCGCGATCGCTCGCGTCGGCTATGCAGCCCGGCCGGAGACTGTCGCCCAGCGAGACAGTGACGTCGTACTGGCGAAGAATGTCGAGCACGTCGTCGAATCTTTCGTAGAGGGGATTCTGCTGGCGGTGCGCCATCATCCACACGGCGTGCAGGGATCCGCCGCGGCTGACAATGCCCGTGATTCTGCCGTGCACCAGCGGGAGATGCTCGATCAGAATTCCCGCGTGAAGCGTCATGTAGTCGACGCCCTGCCTGGCCTGGTGCTCGATCATGTCGAGCAGATCGTTGGCAGTGAGCTCCTCGAGCTCCTTGTCCCACCTGCCATCCGGTCCGCCCTGCACCGCCTGGTAGATCGGAACCGTGCCGATCGGGACGGGAGAAGCAGCGATGATCGCGCGGCGGATCCCATCGATGTTGCCTCCGGTGGAGAGATCCATCACTGTGTCGGCGCCGTACTTCACGGCGATCTGCAGCTTGTCGATCTCGCCGTTCACGTCGGAAGAGACCTGGGAGTTGCCGATGTTGGCGTTGATCTTCACTCGCGAGACCTTGCCGATGGCCATCGGCTCGAGCGCGCCCGCGAGGTGATGAACGTTGGCGGGGATGATGAGGCGCCCGATCGCGATTTCGTCGCGCACCAGCTCTGGGGACAGCTCTTCGCGCTCGGCGACGAAGCGCATCGCGTCCGTGATCTCTCCACGACGCGCGTAATGCATTTGCGTTGTCATTCGACTCCCTACGCCGGTACTAACCGGATCAGGTTCTGAGGGACTTTCTCAGCCGCCGCTGCGCCTCATTCGGCGAGGCTGCGATAAAAGCGCGTCGGCACCCCTGTCTCAAGAACAATCTAATGCTTGTAGAGTCTGGCACTGCAACTGAACACGACCTGCGAAGCTGTCGGCGGACCGCGTCTGGCTACGGACGTTTGCTTTTCCTCCACACGTTTGCTCTTGACGCCACTCCAATGGACATCGACACTCCTCCCGTGGTGACGCGGCTCGCACCCCATCTCTCAGCCCGAGGATAGCATGGCCATAAATACAAACAAGGTCGTGGTAGGAGGCATTGTTGCCGGCGTCGTAATGACCGTGATCGGTTTCATATCGAACATGTTCATCCTCGGCGCGCGCATGAAGGCGGAATCAGACGCGTTCAAGCCGGGCCTGGCCGATCAGATGATGCAGGGGCCGGCGATCATCACGAACATCGTCATGAACCTCATACTTGGAATTGCATTGGTGTGGACCTACGCGGCGATTCGCCCACGGTTCGGGCCCGGGTTGAAGACAGCGACGTATGCCGCGGTGCTGTTCTGGCTACTCGCGTCAATCTTCTATTCGGGATACATGCACATGGGCATGATGTCGGCCGGGCTCTGGTGGTCGTTCGCGTTCGTTGGGGCGGTGAACTTTTTTGTGTCAGCCTGGGCGGGAGCGAAGATCTACTCGGAGGGCGCCGCGGCGTAACCATTCGCGTGCCCGTCCCGGGCCCCTACTCGTCCATTGGGTATGGGCAAGCTCTTCTCCTTCGTCGGCGCGACCATCGGCAGCTACGCCGGGTGGGCACTCGGCGCGACCGTCGGCTTCACGACGGCGTTCATGGTGAGCATGGTTGGGACAGGGATTGGGATGTACTTCGGCCACCGCATCGCCAAGAATTACATCGACTAGCAAGACAAAAAAAGGCGCGCTCAAATGAGCGCGCCTTTCTATTTTTGAGGCAGAATAAATCAGACCGACTGCTGGACCTGCATTGGCTGGGTGAGCTTGAGCGATATGTGTCCGCCATTCGGAACGCAGCCATCGTACTTGCCGGTGGCGCCAGCGACTACAGCGCCGGCCGCGGCACCAGTTGCAGCTCCGATCACAGTGGACTTCGTGTGGTGTCCAAAGATCTGACCGGCGATCGCGCCGATAACCGCGCCCGTCGCAACCTTTCTGACATCGTTGCTGGCGTCACCGTTTCTGACCTTGTCCACCTGTGCCGACGTCACCGTAGAGCTCACCGGATAGGTCGTGCCGTTGAACGCGATAGAGCGAACCACGAATTCCATCGCGATGTTGTCGTTAGCGTTTTCGCTGCGCTTGAGCGCCGTCACCTCGATCACCGCGGTAGCGCCCGCCGGAATGGCGACACCGTTCGACCCCTGCACCGATTCAGCTACGCTCGCGGTGAAACGGTCTCCCACCGCGTAAGTGTTGGTGCAGACACGCTGTCCTGAATACAGAGAGATTTCGGACCCGGTCGCGATCGTTCCTACGCCTCTGGCCGAGGCGGTTCCGACGCTCGAACCGTCGGTCACGGTGTTTCCGTTCTCGGTCGTGACGGGTGCCTTCTCGACCGGCTCAGGCGTGGTTTTCGTTGTCGTCACGACGCGACGCGGGCTTCTGTTTGGAGTGAGGATCTGGGCCGGAGTCTGCCGCTGCGCGACTTTTGGAGCCGGCGCGGAGGGACTCACGATCGGAGAGGTCGTAATCGGCACGTCCTTGAGCTGCGGCTGCGCCATCGTGTCGGCGTTTGCCAGCGTCAGGTCGTGCGCAAGTGACGTATCCTGTGCCAGGGCATCCGCGGGTTTGTCGCCCTGCTTGCAGGCGCCCAAGGCCAGCGTAACTGCAAAGAGGACCGGCGTGCCGATCCTCGAGAAAGTGGTTTTAGTCATGGTCACCTCAAAAAAGCAAAAAAGGGTGCGGCCGGATGGGGCCGCACCCTAATTGCTTAGTGCCCGCCTCTCCGGGGGAACGTTCCGCCGCTATTGACCCGTCCCATGACGCCCCCGCCAATCGGGAACGGAATCTGGCGATTGATCATCCCACCACGTCCACGGCCGTCGGTGCGCGGATCGCAGGAATCTCCGTCGCCACCCATTACCACTCCACCACGAATCACGGCACCCAGGATCGTTCCAATCACGGCGCCAGCGGAAGTTCCGCGGCTTACCCTGCCCTCGTCACCACCAGACGACGGACCGCTCGGATAGGATACCGGCACCGGCTGCGGACGCGGGGAGACTGGAGTCGGATCGTTGGCGACCGGTTCCGGCGCGACCGACTGAGGCTCGATTTGGGCGACTGTCGCCGGCGCTGTGGTCTTTACGACCTGCGGCGGGGCCTTGGGAGCCGCCTTGTGGTGCCTGACGCGGGTTGAAGGCGCTGGCTGCCGTGTCGGAGGAGCCGT
>JAXDME010000081.1:0-14872 GCA_034666285.1 Gemmatimonadaceae bacterium
AACGAGGCCGACCACATGAAGCCGATTGACGGAAAGGTGCCGTACGATCTATTCGTCGAACGTACGGATCCGTCGGTTGTCCGGCTTCAGCTCGATACGGGGAACATGCTGCAGGGAGGCGGTGACCCGATGCAGTACCTCGCGAAGCACCGCGAGCGCTACTGGAGCTTTCACCTGAAGGACATCGTCGCCGATAAATCCAGTGACACGGAATTGGGGACAGGTGTGTTCGACTTCAAGAGCTTCCTTGCCGCAATCCCCGACATCGCCAGAAAGCCGTGTCACGTCGAGCAGGAGAACGGTCGCGACGAGCTGGCGAGCGCGCGCATGGATTTCGAGTATCTGCGAGCGCTCGAATTCTAGGTATCCGAAGTACATTGGAGAACCATGCCGGCTACTCCATACCACTTCGGGCCCGGGCTGCTGATCAAGGCGGCTGCGCCGCGCCAGTTCTCAATGGCGGCGTACTCACTCACGCAGATAGTCATAGACCTCGAGTCCGGCTACTACATGCTGCACAAGGATCCGCCCTTTCACCGGCAGCTGCACACCTTCCTCATGGGCGGGATGATCGGCTTGCTGTGCGGACTGGTGGTTTCGCGGTTCGGCGCGTGGCTGTCACGGCCGCGTGATGTGATCGGCGAGGCTCTCGCCGCCGAGTACCGATTATCGATCGCAGTGCTGAGCGGGGTCTTCGGCGGATTGTTGCACCCGGTGCTGGACGGGATCATCTACACGGACATCCTCCCTTTTCGGCCCTTCTCCTCGGCGAACCCTTTGTACGGACTTGTCAGCGCGCGAATGGTGTACGAGTTCTGCGTGGTCACCGCGCTCGTGGGCGCAGCGTTGTTGCTCGCCTGGGAGCGGCGCGCGCGAAGACTGTAAGTGAACAGTCCGGGTGCGTCGAGCCTCCTCCAGGAGTTCACCACTCAGCAAAATGAAAACGCGTTCCTTAGAGCGTTCTCCTTCTCGACGATCCAGCTTCCGGTCGATCCCGCTTCAGATGTACAGCTCGCCGATCGCGTCATAATTGTGGACGACATCGGGTTCATCTTTCAGCTGATGGAGCGCGAGCACAAGGTCGCGTCAAAGCCCGGCGATCTGGAGAAATGGATCACGAGCTATGTCGTGCGCCGGGGCGTGAAGCAGATCCAGAACACGCGGGATCTCCTTAAGAGCTATTTGGGACTCTCCCTCGTCAACAACTTCGGGCATCGGGTGCTGCTCTCGCGAAAGGATCCCGATTTGCTCGTCAGCGTCATCGTGTACCGCGTTCCTCCGAAAACGCGTGCTTTCCGCGCCGCGCAGTTCAAGAGAAACCGCAATGGCGGGTTCGTGCACATTCTCAGTGACACGGATTACTTCGAGATCGTGCACCATTTCGAGACTCCCGCCGAGCTGACCGATTACTTCGCATTTCGTCGGGATATCCTGATCGATTGGGACCCGGCCGCAAGGACCGTCAGTGAAGCGGCACTCATTGGGCAATACTTGCTGGACGACTCTGAATCTGCTCCTGACGAAAAGTTCGAGAGCGCAGCACGGTCACACGGCGGGCAGCCAGCCTGTGAATTCTCTTTCGTTCTCGACAGCCTCGCTTCGACGATCGCTTCGCAGGAAAGCGACTATGCTGACACCGACTGTTACGACGTCCTCACCGAGCTGGCGCGTCTGGCGCGCTACGAGCTCCGGGCTCTCAAGCAGCAGTGTCGACTCGCCCTCGAGGCGGTGCGCGGAAACCGTCTTGAGCTTCCGTACCGCATTGCATCCACCCAGACCGGGACCGGGTTCATGGTGCTTCCGGTGACAAAGGAATTCCACAGCCGGGCGTCTAAGGCTTTACGAAGTCTGTCGCTAGCATCCAAGTACGAGCTGGATCTGGAACGACAGGTCGGCATCGGGATGTGGCGAAACAGCGAGTTCGTCGACATCGAATGGATATTCCTGAACGGAAGGAACCGCGCAGACCCCGATCTCGACGAGCGTCTCGCGAACAACTATCCGTTTCGCAGGTCTAGCGAGCAGCGGCTGCCGCCGATATTCGTTTAGCAGCGACTCAAGGACAAGAATCACGGAACAAAGCCGGCTCGAACACGGTTTAATACGTATCCTCCCGCGCCCAGAGAAATCGACAATGAAACGCTCGCTTCCCGATCTCGTCGCTGCACTCGTCGTTATTCCCGTTGCGCTCGTTCTCTTCGCCGCCCGGAGCGGGTCATCCAGTCCGCTGGCTGAGCCCGCGGTCGCTCCAGCGTTCGATGCGCCTTCCACAGCCAAAGCGGACACCGCGGTTTTTGCCGGAGGCTGTTTCTGGGGAGTCGAGGCAGTTTTCCGCCACGTGAAAGGGGTCAATTCGGCCGTGTCAGGCTACGCGGGCGGAAGCGTCGGTGGCCCGTCGTATGAGCAGGTGAGCACGGGCGATACCGGACACGCCGAGTCGGTACAGGTGATCTACGACCCGTCGCAGGTGTCTTACGGGAAGCTGCTGCAGATCTTCTTTTCGGTGGTCCACGACCCCACTCAGCTCAATCGTCAGGGTCCCGATCAGGGCACACAGTATCGCTCGGCGATTTTCTATACCACGCCGCAGCAGCAGCAGGCCGCGGAGAGCTACATCAAGCAGTTGACCACTGCGAAGACATTTTCGCGCCCGATAGTCACGCAGGTTTCGAAGCTGAACGGATTTTACCGGGCCGAGGAGTATCATCAGAATTATCTGGCTCAGCATCCGAATCAGCTTTACATCGTGATCAACGACAAGCCCAAAGTCGCTGCGCTGAAAAAGGAATTCCCGGACGTGTACCGGAACTAGCCAAACCGTGCGGGAGTGAGGCAGCGGCGCTAGATTTTCCCCGCGTTCCCCCCCACCGATGGAGGCTCCTCGATGCAGGTCCCCGCGGTCAACTGGCTGGCAGTTTTCGTAGCCGCAATCGTCATGTTCATTCTGGGTGGACTCTGGTACTCCCCCGTTCTGTTTGTAAGGAAATGGGTTGCGCTTCAGGGCAAGACCGAAGAGCAGATGCGAGCGGAGTCAGCGTCGGCCAACATGCCCCTGATGTATATCAGCGCATTCGCCTGCTCGCTGATTACCGCTATCGTCATGGCGCACATACTCGTACACATGGCTTCCATCATGCCGACCGGAGCGGTGCACGGTGCGTTCTTCGGTTTCATGGCCTGGCTTGGCTTCGTTGCGCCGACCACCTACGCCACCGCAATGTTCTCAGGCAAGCCGAAGCAGTTGTGGCTAATCGACTCCACGTATTATCTCGTTTCGTTCATAATTGCTGGACTGATTCTCGCAGCGTGGAGATAGCTGGAATTCCCGTCATTCAGAGGAGAAGCAACATGTTGCAATCAGTTGGTATCCGATCGGCGGCAATCGCGCTGACGGCTCTGGCGCTGGGTGTCGCGACGGACGCTGGTGGCCAGGGGAAAGTGATCAAGCCAGTCAGGACCGGTGGTCGTTTTCAGGTGAGTAGTCCAGACCTTATTTCAAAGGGACGAATTGCGTCGAGCCACGTGTTCAACGGAATGGGCTGCAGCGGCCAGAACATTTCGCCCGCGTTGCAGTGGGCGAATGCGCCAGCCGGCACCAAGTCGTTCGCGGTCACCATATACGATCCCGACGCTCCGACCGGCAGCGGCTGGTGGCACTGGATGATTTACAACATTCCCGCGACAACGACATCGCTTGCGGCGGGCGCTGGAAACGGGCGGAACGCTCCGTCCGGCAGCGTCGAAGGCCCCACCGATTTTGGAACGAAGGGTTACGGCGGGCCGTGTCCCCCGGTGGGCGACAAGCCGCACCACTATCACATCACGGTATTCGCGCTAAAGACCGAAAAGCTGGACGTGCCGGGAAATGCGACATCGGCGTACGTCGGCTTCAATCTCAACGGCAACAAGATCGCTACAGCGCGGATTACCGGCCTCTACGGGCGGTAGTGGAATCGGTAGCCGGCTTGAGGAAATCCTTCCCGACGACGTAGAAGTTCTCGTCGACGTGAAACTCCTCGGGCCGGCCGAGATGCATCGGGGTTGTTTTCCAGCCCTCAGTCGGCCTGATCCAGGTCAGCTTGCCCGGCGATGTCGTGACTTTGACCGGCATCGCGAAGCCAGGGACCACATTGGTCCAACGATACGTGAGCGTCGAGCCCTGAAGCTTGTATTCGAGCGTCGGGACTTTGGTCGTTCGCAGGTATTGATCGAATACCTTGCTCAGATCGATCCCCGAGCGTGAGCTCAGGTAGTGTTCGACCTGCTTGCTGCTCACGGTCTGGTGCCAGAACGTCCTGCCCATCCCGCGAAGAATACCCCTCCACCGCGCGTCGTCGTCCACCAGCTGCCGGATGGTGTGGAGCATGTTCGCTCCCTTGTCGTACATGTCGCCGGAGCCTTCGTGGTTCACTCCGTACACGCCGATGATTGGCGTATCGTTCTTTATCAGCTTCCGTTGCCCGATTGTGTACTCGGCGCCCGCTTGTTTGCCCTGCTGGCACTCGGTGAAAAGGCCTTCAGCATAAGTGGCGAAGCTCTCGTGAATCCACATGTCGGCTGCGTCCTTCATCGTGATGCTGTTGCCGAACCACTCGTGCGCGCTCTCGTGGACGATGATAAAGTCCCACAGCAGACCGTGGCCCGTCTTCGAGCGGTCGCGACCGAGATATCCGTTCTGGTAGTGGTTGCCGTACGCGACCGCGCTCTGGTGCTCCATTCCCAGGTGGGGGGTCTCCACCAGCTTGTAGCCGTCTTCGTACCACGGGAACGGCCCAAACCAGCTTTCGAAGCATTGCAGCATCGGCTTCACCTGCTGAAACTGTTTCTTCGCTATATCGATGTGGTAGTCGAGCGGCCAGAAGTCGAGCGTGAGGGTTCCCCGCTCACCAGCGTACGCATCGCTGAAATGGGCGTAGTGACCGGCGTTCACCGCGACATCGTAGTTGTTGATGGGATTCGCGACGAACCACTCGTAGGTGGTAGTCGCATCGGCGTTCCGGGTGGTGCTCCGCAACCGTCCGTTCGAAACATCGATCAGAGAGTCGGGAACGGTGATCGCGACTCGCTGGCTGTCGGGCTCGTCGGAGTAGATGTCCTTGTTTGGCCACCACGCGCTCGCCCCAAGACCCTCGTTCGCTGTGGCAATCCAGGGACGCGCGAGGCTATCTCGCGCCCAGATGTAGCCGCCGTCCCAGGGCGGGTTGACCGCAACCACCGGCTTTCCGTGATAGTAGACAGCGATCTTTTTTCTGGCGCCGATCGATTGACGCGCGACGAGTCTGATGAAGAACGCGTTCCCATCGCGCCGAGCACTGAGCTCGGCGCCATCCTGAACGACGCTATCGATGACGAGCGGCATCTGGAGGTCGATCTGCATTTCGCGGGCAGGCTTCACTACGCGATACGTGATTGCGTCGTAGCCGACGATGCTGCTGTCGCGCGCGTTCACCTTTACGTGCAGATCGTAGAAAACGGCGTCCCACCACGCGCGCTCTGGGTTGTCCGAGCCACGAAGCGTGTCTGCGCGGGTGAATACCGGCGCTTTCGAAGGCACGACCTGACCGCCCGATACCGCAGGCGCTACGGAAAGCGCTACGAGGACGAGCGCGACTTTCACGGCCTTCTCGATCTCTGCGATGGCTTGATCTCGTACTCCTTCGGCGGCTCGGCCCCCAGCAGGTTCTTGACGAAATAATCCCAACGGCGGCGAATCATGTAGGGCTCGTTGCCGAATCCGTGGGTCCGATTTGGTAGCATGATCAAATCGAAGTCCTTGTTCGCCTTGATCAGCTCGTTCACCACGAGCAGGGTGTTGTAAGGCGGAACGTTGTCGTCCATGGTCCCGTGCGCGAGGAGCAGCTTTCCCTTGAGATTCTTCGCGTAGATCTGGTTCGCTTCCGGGGTGTATCTATCCGTTCCGTCGGGATTCCTGACGAGAAGGCCTTGATAGCGCTCGCCCCAGACGTCCTCGTAAACGCGGTTGTCGTGATTTCCGGCTTCGGATATTCCGACCTTGAAAAAATCAGGGTAGCGGAACATGGCGTCAGCGGCCGCGAACCCGCCGCCGGAATGCCCGTAGATTCCGGCGCGATTCAAGTCGATCCAGGAGTACCGTCGCGCGAGCTCTTTCATTCCAGCGACCTGATCGGGCAGGGTATTGTCGCCCATTTTTCCGTAATACGCATCGTGGAACGACTTCGATCTCCACGGCGTTCCCATCCCGTCGATCTCCACTACCACGAATCCGAGCTCGGCCAGGGCCTGCGCGTCTCCGCGCGCCGGAGAGAAGCTTCGACTCCCTACACTTCCTGTCTGCGGACCGGGGTAGATGTGATTGATGAACGGATACTTTCGCGTCGAATCCAGATTCGTCGGTGCATAGAGCAAACCATAGAGATCCGTTTTGCCGTCGCGCGCTTTGACGGTGATAGGGCGTGGTGGTTTCCAGCCAGTTGCCAGCAGGCGTGAAATGTCGGTCTTTTCGAGAGCGAGCACGGTCTTTCCGTTCAGGTCGCGCAGAACGGAAGTCGGAGGGACATCGGGCCGCGAGTACGTATCGACGAAGTAGCGGCCCGTAGGAGAAAGAGAGACGCTGTGATCGGCATTCTCCGGGGTCAGGAGAGCGAGACCTTTCCCATCCATTCCGATCTTGTAGAAATGACGGAAATAAGGATCGCGGCTGCGATCTTTCGCGTTTCCAACGAAGTACAGCGTCCGATTTTTCTCGTCGACGCGAAGTAGCTCCGCGACATTCCCTTCTCCGCTCGTGATTTTACCCTTGAGCGCGCCGGTTGCGAGATCGTAAAGGTAGAGTTGTCCCCAGTCGTCCCGCTCGGAAAACCAGATCACTTCGTTCGAGGCTGGCAGCACTCGCCAGTTCACCATTCCATTACCCGATTCGTACTGGGTCGGCGCCGACTCTTCCAGTACGTCCCGGATGGCGCCCGTCGCCGCATCCGCCACGCGAAGCGTTTCCTTCTTGTGGTCTCGCGAGGTGGAGACGAATGCCAGATGGGATCCGTCGGGATACCACTGGACGTCGGTCCAACCTTCGTCTCCGCGACAGATGATGTGATCACAGAGTGTGGAACGGTGCTGATCGGCCGCCATCTGCAGTCTGATCACCCGGCGCGCATCGACATCGATGATCACTCGCTGAATGGTCGTGATGATGCTGTCGCCCGGCAGAGGGTACTTCCAGGCTTGTAGCTCGGGATGGCCGACTTTCGTGTTGACGAGATACATCTCGCCAACGCCGCGCTCGTCCTGCTGGAACGTGGCGATCTTTCTCGAGTCGGGAGACCAGAGCAGTATCGGGTTGTCGCTGCGGACCCAGCCCGCGTTGTCCGTCGCGTATCCGAACTCCTTTACGCCGTCGGTGGTAAGCTGTGTCTCACGCCCGCTAGCTACGTCGCGAACCCAGAGGTTGTAGGCGCGAATGAACGCGGTCCGTTTCCCGTCGGGTGATAGAATCTCCGGAACCGCCGGACCCCTTCTCCCTGCGAACTCCGCCCTGGCCCGTGCCACCTCGCGAGCGTCAATTGCCGCCCCGCACCGCTCGGTGTCCGGCGTGCAGACGCTTCGGAGCGCGCGGGTTGGGTCTACCACGATGAGATCCGCGCCGCCGAGTCTTCCACTGCGATACCAGAATCGCTCGTCGCCAAGCCAGGACGGCTGAACGCCGTTTCCCGACACGAGCGGCGTCACGTTGTCGCGCAGAAAGCGCTCGGCCCGGGCATAGTCCGCGGCCGTGAGCGGCGAAGTCTGTTGTGCGGGCGCTGCGGCATTGACGACCGCCGAGAATGCGACACCAGCGAGCAGACGAAGTGCGTACGCGCGCATCGGCTACTGCACCTTGATCAGCGGGGGCGCCAGCACCGCTCGCGGCCACACGTTGTCGGTCGGATCACGGTCGGGGAATCGACCGTTGGGATCGAGCGTTATGCGGGTAATCGCGCGTCCGCCGAAATCCAGGTTCGCCGTAAAAGTTCGACTGCCTGGAAACCAGACCTCGACGGGATACGTGACAAGCGCCGTGTTCGGATCGAGCATGCGGCTGTTCGGCATCGGTCTGATCGCAGCGCCGGTCGCCGCAAATTCGACCTTCAGTATCACTGGTGAAGGCATTTGGCCATTCTGACGAACCGTCACATTGGTGCGCCGTCCCGCAGTCTTCACACTCTGAATCGAACCGTCAACCGACTCGGTGGTGAACAGCCAGTAATTCCAGAACCAGCCAAGATCACGGTGCAGCGCGTTGCTCATGAAGAAGGCGTAGTCCCACGGAGACGGATGCTTGAAACGCCACACTTTCGCGTATTCGCTCATTGCGCGTTGCACAGCCGTATCCCCGACCACTCCGCCAAGTGCGGAGAGCATGAGCGGAGCTTTTTCATAGGCCGCGAAACCGTAAAGCGGTCCCGCGTAGTTCTCATCCCACATCATGGTCGGCTCGCGCTCGTCCCCGCTGAGTCCACCGTAGGAGATGCCCAGCCCATCGAGCTGAGCGGGTTTGTGGGCGTAGTCGGCGTCGGAGAGAATGTTCATGTACTGGTTGAACCCTTCATCCATCCAGCCGTACCAGGTCTCGTTGACGCCGACCATCATCGGCCACCACTGATGTCCTGTCTCGTGATCGGCAGCGTAGACGCCTGACATGATGAACATCGGATACTCCATTCCGAGCTCGGGACCGTCGACCATCGTGAGCTGTGGATACGCATAGGGCATCCAGAGACTGGAGTAGAATTCGAGCGCGTGCCGGACGACTGCCGGGCCCTCCGCAAATTGCTGCGCGTGCCCGGGCAGGTAGAGAACGTTGACGGGTACCACGCCGCGCCCGGGAATCGTCGCGCGTGTTGCGTCCCACACGAATTGTCTGGCCGTCGCCCACGCAACGTCGCCTACAGTGTCGGCCACGTAATGCCAGACGAGCCGATTGCCGGCGACAGTCGATTGCCCCGGACCGTGCTCAGACGCCGATACGATGGTCCGTACCGAGTCGGATTCGAGAACATGGGACAGCCGCTCGCGAACGGTGGGTGTGAGTACCTCTGTCGGATTTTGAAGAACGCCGGTGGACCCCACGATCCATCCTGCAGGCACATCGATGCTGACGTCGAAGTGTCCGTAGTTGTTGTAGAACTCGGCGTCGCCGAGATAGAGCTCAGTATCCCATCCGCCTTGTCTCAGATCGTCGAAGACCGCCACGCGCGGGTACCACTGGGCGACCTGGTATAGGGTGTCCGCCCAGCGACCCATTCTGTCGCCGCGACCCCTGACAGCAAGCGGCACTCGGAAATGCCAATCTGCTTCCAGCGTCCCGGTGCCGTGCGCGGCAATCGGAGTGGGCAGCTGGATGCGGGCAGATGTGCTCTTTAGAATCGCGGCCAGCGATTGACCGCGCCGTGTGCTCCCGGGGATTGGCGCGGCGACTGTATCCAAGACGTTCAAGGCCTGCCCGTTGACGACGAGTCTGGTCACTTGCATCCCGTCGGTGATCTCGATGGCTGGCGACGCGCGCGGAACGTTGGCGGTGAAGAAATTCTGGTCGAGACGAAGCACCACCGACCGCATCACGGAATCGCTGTTGTTGTGGATCGTGACCGCCTCCCGCCCGGTCACGACCGATGTCGCAGGATCCAGACTGGCGTTGATCTTGTAGTCATTCCACAGCTGCCAATAGTTTCGCCCGGGACGTCCACTGGAATCCCGGGTGCCGGCGGCGAATGCGCGCTGGATCATCCGGGTCATCGGGATGTCGCGACGCACGGCACGCTCAGGGATCCGGGATGGCGACTGTGCGTCTCCCGCATTTGTTTGCGCGCCCAACGATGCGGCACCGAGCGCCAGAATTGTGGGGAAGCAAAAGGCGCTGAGGAATCGTGCGGTCATCGAAGCTCCTGAAATTGAACGGCGGCTCGCAGCGAGCGGCCAGGGCGAAACTATTGGAACCTGCGAAAAGTAGTTGATGGATGCCCGCCAGCGTATCATTCGCTGCTCGCATCAAGGAGAGAGAAGATGGACTTCAAGCTCGACCAGGCTATCCCTGTTCTGGAACGAACTCCCGCCGTACTCTCGGCGCTCCTCGACGAGCTCCCTGAAAGCTGGCTGGGCGCACGCGAAGGCGCTGACGCGTGGAGTCCAAGTCAGATCATCGGTCATTTGATCAACGGCGAGCGGACGGACTGGATTCCGCGTGCGCGGATCATTCTAAAGCAGGAGAATTATCGCCGGTTCGACCCGTTCGACCGATTGGCGGAGCTCGACTCCGACCGGCCGCTGCGAGACAGGCTGGAGGAGTTCGAGCAGCTGCGCGCGGGTAATGTGGCGACGCTTCGCGGCTGGAATCTCAAGGAAAAAGATCTGGACCTGACCGGCGAGCATCCCGAGCTGGGAACGATCACGATGCGTCAGCTGCTCGCGACGTGGGTCGTCCACGACGTGTCGCACATTGCGCAGATCACGAGGACGATGGCCAGGGAGTACACGGCGGCGGTTGGGCCGTGGACGCAGTATTTTCGGGTGCTTCAAAGGGACGTGCGCCAGTGAGGAACCGTCCTCGCGCGCTTAGCGGCAGCCTACTCAGGGGAAGGAAGACTTGAAGCGATACGTCATGAAGCAGAAGCTCCTGTCATGGGGCGACGATTTCACGATCAAGGACGAAAGCGGCACCGACGCCTTCTTTGTGGATGGAAAAGCGCTGAGCTTCGGAGACAAGCTGTCGTTCCAGGACATGGCCGGGAACGAGCTCGTTTACATAGAGCAGAAACTTCTCAATTGGGGGCCAACTTACGAGCTATGGCGCGGCGCCGAGCAGCTGGCAGTGGTCAAGCGGCAGCTGTTCTCCTTCATCCACCACCGCTTCACTGTCGATGTCCCGGGACCGGACGACCTCGAAGCCGAAGGAGATTTTCTCGACCACGAGTACACGATCACTCGCAGCGGCCGCGTCGCAGCGACGGTTTCCAAGCGCTGGTTCAGTTGGACGGACACTTACGGGATAGAGATCGGTGACGGCGAGGATGATGTCCTGGTTCTGGCCACGGCCGTCATCGTCGATCTGGTTTGCCATAGCGACGATCGCAAGCGGCATTAAGCTCCCCGGCTCCGCGGGGGAAACTATCGCGCTGGCAGTCTGAAGTCGTGCTCCAGAACCATGTTGGCAGGCAACACGACCTTTTCCTGAATCGTGTTGTGTCCCGCCATTCCGACCTTGGCCGTTATCTGCGCGCCGCGTGTGAAGCCACACATTAGATAAGACCCATCGCTGCCCGTGTCTGTCTCGACTGTGCGCTGCTGATTCGTAGATACGAGCCGCCCATTCTGCTCGACCCACAGGATTTGCCACGTCGCCCACACGTGCGCGTTGGGAATCGGTGCGCCGGTATCGTCCCTCACGTATCCAGCCGCGATACCCTGGGAATCGGTCGAGGTCTCATTCTGTCCGCAAAGTCCGCGGCGCAACGTGGCGTAAGAAGGCACCAACACGTTCGCCTGCCCGCGAGCTCCGCCCGGAAGAGAGATCAATTGCCGCCGCGTCTCGACCCGATAGAGTCGGAGCCGCGGATGCTCGAAGACAATCGTGTCAGAGAGTGGTCCGTCAACGGCGAGCTCGTAATGTCCTCCGCCACTGGTGGTCGTCTTGAAGCGACCCCCGCCGGTCGAGACGGCTACGCCCTGAAGTGGCTTTCCCGTAGTGCTGTCATACACGACACCGCTGATGAGCGTTTGCGGCCCGGTCGCTGTCTCCTCGGCCGCAGGCGCTACAGCCTCTGCCGAAGGGGCAGGCGCAGCTGTTCCGGCTGGCCTGGAGGTGCCTCCGACTTCCTGATATCCAAGCAAGCTATCGCTAGAGGTCATCTGCGCGACGCGCGGCATCCTTATATACCAGCGCGGGACAATCCATTGCCCGCCAGGAAGCTGCTGGTACTCCACCCGGCCGGTCGTTCTAGCCACGCGCAGCGGAATCGGAAGATTCACGTAATCGAAATTGAGCGACCGTAGGGCGTTCGCTTTCGGATCCAGCCAGAGAATGCCGGTCAGTTCTGGTTGGGATCCGATCTTCGCGGGTCTGAACTCCAGTCCGGTTAGCCCGACTTCGGGGCCGTATCCGCGTATCGCGGCGTAGCAGTGAGAAGTGACGAACGCCTCCGACACCAGTGTCGCTGCCTCTGGAGCACGATAGACCTCTCCGCCCATCACCGCGCTGCGACGCGCCGAATCGATCTGATCCCAGGAAATTCCCGTCGCCGGTCTTCGCGCGATGCGCGACCGCTGCTCTTTCCTCTCGGAAACGACGCCGAGGTTGCGATCGAGGGAGCGTTCATAGAGGTCCACATCGAGTGGAACCAATCCCTGCGCATCTGTCAGCGCGCTCGCGGTCAAGGCTTTTCGGATCTCAACCCACAGGTCACCCGCGGTCGTGCCTGGAGGCGTAAGGACCTGACAGGCGGTTTCGCTGCGCGCGACTACGGTCGACGGATTGCGAAGCGGCGCCATCCCGACCCTCACGTGAATGGGGGCACCGGTCACATACAGCAGCACTGAAGACCACGATTCATAACCAACCTTGTCAGCGCGCACCATGTACCGCCCAGCACTTGGCGCGCGTAGCGAGGAGTGTCCGCCCTGATCGCTGAAATTCCCGAATAGGCTCATGCCATGGTCGTCGACGAGCGAGAGATTCGCGCCGACGATGGGCTTGCCGTTCGAGAGCTCGACGACCTCAACCAGAACTTCCTGGGCAGTCAGACGGTTTCCGGCAAGGAAAAATGCCGCAGCTACAAGGAATGGCCGCAGGTGCATGGGTTCAGCGATTTAAATAGAGTTGACGCGAAGCCCCGAACGGGCTCGCGCTCTACCTAAATGACGCTCCATCGAGCCATGCGTTTTGCTCGACTCGGCGTTTGCCTCTAGAGGCGCGACTCTGTCGTCGCTACGGGCGGTCTACCGCGTTGCCGCGTGGGACTTTACTACGAGGTCGTACCTGCTCAACATCGGGCAACCCTGTGTCTGTGCGGGCACAAATCGGCTCTCCGCGGCTAAAGCCACCGCGCTCCTTACAAACTCAGGGTCGCTTGCTCCGCTAACGAGGACGGTACTCGTATCCGCGAGCCCATCGGGCCGGACGAGGAACTCCACGTAAGCGCTGTCACCGGGACCGAGCACAGCGGGAGTCCGCGGCAGCACGGGGTTGCCGACGATGTGAGCGAGCGGAAGCGCGTCCAGCGAGACGTACTTGGATACCGTGTCGGCAAGTGCTGCGCACGGTTCCGAAAGAGTGAGTGTCGCGGCTCTCCGCCCAGACGCGCATGCCGCGATCGAGAGCGCCGAGGTTGCGATCAACAGATGCTTGGTCATGGTTCCAGTCTCCGATAAATCCAGCGGATTGCTAAAGAGTCGCCTCGGTATCGAGATGATCGCTCGGACGCGACTTCTTGCGACTCACATGCGGCTTCGGCGTCGCGTGCTCGGCGCGTTTTCTCTCGAGGACCAGCTCTTTCACCCACGCTTCAACGCGCTCTGCTTTCTGCTGATCGAGGAATGTCTCTTCGTGTTGAGTGGGGGTCACGGCCGCTCCCCCGCTCTCCCGTACCATCGCTTCCACCAGGCTCTCCCACGTTCGCGCCTGTAGGTCGTCTCCAACTGTTCTCATCAGAACCCAATCGGCGAGATTGGCGGGACGGTCGTAGACCTGAACCTCAAAGCGAATCAGATCGCCGCGCAGCTCCGCGAGGAACCGGATCGCGCCAGCAAGCGGATGTCCCGCGAGCGTGACGAGGGTGGCCGAATTCGGCATCAGCTGTTCGACCCGCACCTGCACGTTCCCGCGCGCAGGCAGTGACATCGTCAGCGTATTGCCTTTTCCCAGAATCGCCGGTGTTCCGGGCTCTGCGTGCGTATTCAGGAATGGAGTCAGCTCAGCGAACCTGAGACGGAAGCGGGCGAATAATTCTTCGGGAACGAGCGTGCTTCCAGCAATGTCTACCCAGATGCGCTTCCGCTTCAGCATCCCGACGCCTTTGTCGGGCGTCTGCTCCGGCAGCGCGTCGGCCAGTTTTCTCAGTCCGCTGTCCAGCGAGGTCGGCGTGATGTGAAAAACGCCGGTCAGCGCGTTCCCGCCAGGCGTCTCGATCACGTTGCCTTCACTCAGCATCATCAGCTGACTCTCGTTGATCGGCAGGCGGGCGCCGAGCAACCCGGCTATCGTCGCGCCAGCAGAAGCGAGAAAGGGAGGAATCGGAATTCGCGCAGGCGATCGGCCGGTAATCTCGCTCATCCTGTCCAGAAGATCGTTCAGGCTGGTTTTCTCTTCGCCCGCCACCTCGAGCACCCGACCGTGCAGGTCGGTCCGCCGGACACATTCCGACAACACGGCTGCGAGGTCTTTGACCCAAATGGGCTGGAACTTGTCCTCGCCTGTGCCGATGACAGGAACGACGGGAAAGGTCCGGACGACCGTGAGCAGAAGGGACACAACCTCGTCCCCGGGACCGTAGACGTTCCCGGGGCGAAGGATTATCCAGCCTCCCGCGAAGTTGCGCACGATGTCCTCGGCGCGCCGTTTCGACCGGTGATAGGGTGAGTCTCCGGTCTCGGCGCCGAGCGAGGATATGTAGATAAAGCGGGCAACCTTGCAGCGTTCCGCCTCGCGCACGATGCTCCGCGTACCGTCGACGTTGACGCTCTCATAGTTCAGCGGGCCCGCTTCCTCAACGATCCCCGCGGCGTGGATGACCAGATCGCAGCCTTCGGCGCAACCACGAAGCTCGTTATGGTCGGCGATGCTGGCGGGCCAGGGCTCGACTCCCGCAGACCACTGTTTCGCGTCTTCCGCCGCGTTTCGGCTAAGGAGGCGGACGGTATGTCC
>JAXDME010000082.1:0-8084 GCA_034666285.1 Gemmatimonadaceae bacterium
ACTAATTGGCATTTGAGCGCGTCAATTCAGCAGTTGCACTGTTGCGATTCGTGCCGTGCTGGCGTAAAACCACGAGAGCAAAAGATGCAGTATAGGACCGCTGTGGAGTAGTATCTAAATAAGAATCCTGGCTTCGGAATGACAATGGCAAATCGTCAAACATTACCTGTTCTCCCGTTGAGGGGCACAGTGATTTTTCCGGGTCTTACCCAGCCGATTGCGGCAGGCAGGCCCTCAACTCTTCGAGCTATCGAGGCGGCCCTCAAGGGCGACCGTCTCGTCTTTGCGGTTGCACAACGCGATAACTCCGAGGAACCGACAGCGGACATTCTGTACTCGATGGGCGTGATTGCGCGCATCGGACAGATCCAGCGCGGCCTTGGTGGCGTTCAATTGCTGTTGCAGGGTGAACAGCGCGCGACCGCCTTGCAATACTCGACTGCCGACGGATATCTCAGCGCGGTGATCGTTCCAGCGGAGGAGATGAATCCTCAAACTGAAAACGATCCTGCCTTCACCGCGTTACAGAAGGAGACTCGCGAACGAGCCGCTGAGCTCGGCGAACGTCGTGGTCTTCCCGAGGAAGTCGTCCACCAGGTTCTCGACTCCGTCACCGATCCGGGACGTTTTGCGGATCTCGTGGCCGGATACATCGAGCTACCTGTACCGGAAAAACAGGGACTTCTCGAGACCCTCAGCGTAGAGGAGCGGCTTCGCCGCGTCCTCGTCCACGTGCAGCGCCAGGTCGGGTTGCTGGAAGCTCAGGAAGACATCAAATCGCAGGTCCAGGAGGAGCTGGGTGAGCGCCAGCGGGAGATGTATCTCCGCGAGCAGCTCAAGACGATTCAGAAGGAGCTGGGCGACGACGATTCCAGCAAGGAGATCACTGAGCTCCGCGACAAGCTCGCCAAGCTCGAGCTGCCGAAGGAGGCCCGCGCAGAAGTGGAGCGCGAGCTTGGCAGACTGGAGAGAGCTGGGCGCGAGTCGATGGAAGCGCAGGTGATTCGCACGTATCTCGAATGGATCGCCGAGCTTCCGTGGAACAAGAGATCGGACGATCAGCTCGAGCTCAAGCACGCCCAGACGGTGCTCGAGGAGGATCACTACGGTTTGCAGGACGTTAAGGATCGCGTCCTCGAGTTCCTCGCCGTAAGACAGCTCAGGGCGCAGCAGCTCGCGGAAGAAGTCGAGAAGACCGGTGAAGTTCCGGCAGCAAAGCTATTGGTCGAGAAGGATGAGGCGACTCCTTCGCTCGTTACGAGCGACGCGGCCGACCGCTTGATCACAGATAAATCGGAAGCGAAGTCCCGCGCGATGGCAAAGGGCCCCATTCTCCTTTTCATCGGACCACCGGGGGTTGGCAAGACTTCGATCGCCAAGTCGATCGCGAGATCGCTGGGACGTCAGTACGTACGCGTGGCGCTGGGTGGTGCCCGCGACGAGGCGGACATCCGTGGTCACCGGCGCACCTACGTCGGCGCAATGCCGGGCAGAATCATCCAGGGACTCAAGCAGGCTGGCACCAAGAATCCGGTTTTCCTGCTCGACGAAGTGGACAAGCTTGGCACCTCCTATCAGGGTGATCCCTCGAGCGCGTTGCTCGAGGTGCTCGATCCCGCGCAGAACGACACGTTCACGGATCATTATCTGGGGATTCCATTCGATCTGAGCGAAGTGCTCTTCATCGCAACAGGAAACTTCGTCCAGAACATTCCAGGTCCGCTGCTCGATCGCATGGAAGTCGTCGACTTCGCCGGATACACGGAAAAGGAGAAGGCGGGAATCGCGACCAAGTATCTGCTGCCGCGTCAGCTAGAGGAGTCGGGCCTGAGCGACAAGAACATCACATTCACGGAAGACGCGATCATGTCGATTGTGTCGAACTACACTCGCGAGAGCGGAGTGAGACAACTTGAGCGCCAGATCGGGGCAGTCGCGCGGAAGCTCGCGCGAAAGCTGGCCGCGAGCGAAGAGGTTACGCACGTGGTGGATGCCGAAGCCGTGCGAGATCTTCTCGGCAGGCCGCGAGTTCATCCGGAGCATGCGTTGCCGGAGAGCGAAGTCGGAATTGCCACCGGCATGTACTACACGCCGATGGGCGGCGACATCATGTTCGTCGAAGCTTCGATAAGGCGCTTTTACGGTAATCGTGATGGCGATACTGCGCCGCTTGGGCCGGGTGGACCGGTTTCATTGATCCTTACCGGACAACTCGGCGACGTCATGAAGGAGTCGGCGCGCGCAGCGTTCACATACGCGACGAACAATGCCGCAAAGCTGGGCATTCCGCGCGACAGGCTGGGTGCCATCGAGGCGCACATCCACGTACCCGCAGGCGCGATTCCCAAGGACGGACCTTCGGCGGGAATTGCGATCGCGACGGCGCTGGTGTCAGAGATGGCGGATCGACCAGTGAGGCAGGAGGTCGCGATGACGGGCGAGATCACTCTGCGCGGCCGGGTCTTGCCGATCGGCGGGCTGAAGGAAAAAGTTCTTGGCGCTCACCGGGCCGGAATCAAGGTCATCATCATTCCGAAAGGAAATGAGGCAGACATCGAAGATGTGCCCGAAGACGTGCGCAACACGCTCGAGTTCCACCCGGTCGAGACGTTGAGCGAGGTCCTGCAAATCGCACTCGTCCCCGCGGAGCCGGGCGAACAGGCCAGGCCACTAGAGATGAAGGAAGTCGCTTAGGAGGCTGTCGCGAACACAATAAAAGTGGGGAGCCGATCATGCTCCCCACTTTTATTTTCAGGTCCACCGGATAGTGACAACGGCCCCGGCGGCCAGTGCATATAGTACGGCCTTGCCGGCGAAGTGCACTGCGAAGGACACTTCAGCTCCACCGGTGTTGAGTACGATGAGCACTTTTGAGCCGTCATCGACGTTCTTGAACGCAACGCTCTGCAGACCACCGACGTTGGTCGTCGATGCAATTCGGTGCGCGCCCGGTTTCACGAACTGACTCGCGTGGGCGAGCGCGTAGTACTCCACGTTACGCGTCACGAATCCGCTGCCCGAGTTGATCGTGATCACGCCACGACAGTTGCCGCAGCCTCCCAGATGCGGGCCAGCGTTCTCGTCGAGAGCGAGATTCCACAGCGCCACCCCCTTCGCCCAGCCACGGGTGCTGCCGATGATGAGCGAACCGACAAAGAATTTCAGGTTGTCGCCCCATACGGGCGCCCATCCACCGCCCGAGCACTCGGTGAAATAAGCATCCTTAGAGGGATACGCCGCGTGCACATTGTCCTGCGCGCTCACATCGCCGGCATAGCAGTGCCACGCGACGGCATTCACATATTTCCGCGCGGCGCTGTCGGCGAGAACGGCGAGTGGAGAGGCCGGCACATCCCAATTGTGGTCCCAGTCCAGAATCAGCGTCTTGATCCCGGCACTTTCGAAGAGTGGCCCGACGTGCTTGCCGATTACGTCGGCGCGCGCCGGCGGATCCAGCCGCATGCCAGGATAATCCGCGGGCTCGTAGGCGGGCTCGTTCTGCATTGTCACCGCGTACATCGGCACGCCTTCCGCCGCGTACCCTTCGATGAATTTGCGGAAGTAGTCCGCAAAGGAATCATAGAACTGCGGGCGGAGAGTGCCCTGGATGAGACTGTTTGTGGTTTTCATCCAGCCGGGTGGACTCCACGGAGATCCTACGAGCTTCAGATCAGGATTGATCGCCAGCGCTGCCTTGATCGCGGGAAGCTTGTCGACGCGATCCTCAGCGAGGGAGAAGTTCGCCAGAGTGGAATCGGTCTGCCCCGCGGGCGTGTCGTCGTAGCTGTAGTCGTGCGTGGAGAAATCCGACGCGCCCATTGGCACTCGCATGAAGCTCAATCCGATTCCGGGGTTGCGCCCGAAAAGCTCGTGGAGAATTGCATCGTGCTGGGCGCCGAGCTTGTGCTGGATGAGGTAGGCGGAGGCGTCAGTCATTGCCGCACCAAAACCGACCATCTCCTGATAAACCGTGCTTTCGTCCACGTCGATGACGACGGGAAACGCGTCCGTCGCTGATCGGATCTGAATATCCGGCTCCTGAGAGAGCAGGCGCGACTGGTTTGGAGTGGTAACCCACGCCTGCGCGACTGGCCCTGGAGGAGGTGGTCCCCCGCCGGGACCCACCGCGGAGTTATGACCACAGCCGGCCAGGAATCCGGAAAGAACGATGACGCTCGAAAGTTGAAGCGGTGAAGTGACTCTCATTTTACAACCAGGTGGGTGGTGAGCCCGCCGACCATTACGTCGAAATCGCCGGGCTCGACGACGGGCCGATCTGCCCGTCCTATAAATGCCAGCCGCTGAATCGGCAGGCGGAATGTGACGGTGCGGACTTCGCCCGGCAGGAGGGCAATCTTCTCAAAGTCGCGGAGACGTTTCATCGGCGGATCTATCGACGCATAGAGATCGCGCACATAGAGCTGCACTACTTCCTTGCCGGCCCTCGTGCCTGTATTCGCCACATCTATGTTCACGCTGACTGTGTCCGAAACTCGAGCTGTGTCGTTCGACAGGCGCAGGTTCGAATACGCAAAGGTCGTGTACGACAGACCGAATCCAAAAGCCCATTCGGGGTTGTAGCCACCTTCTGATGCGTTCGGCGTTGCATCACCGGGGACCGCGCGATCGTACTGCACTATGGCGCCCGAGTAACGCGGCCAGGTGAATGGCAGTCGTCCGCTCGGGTTCACATCACCGAATAGCACAGACGCGAGCGCTTCGCCGCCGAAGGGTCCGGTCGCATATCCCGTGACGATGGCGCGCGCGCTGTCAACCACGTCGCGTATGATGCGAGGACGTTCGTGAAAGATCGTGAGCACCACAGGCGTACCGGCTGCTTCGATAGCTCGGGCCAGGCGCAATTGCGCCGGGACGAACGTGAGATCATCGATATCGCCGGGCTTCTCGACAACGGGGAATTCTGCGAGCGCTACGATGGCGACGTCTACTGTCTTCGCGGCCGCAACAGCGGCAGCGATGTCGAGCTCGGAATTGAAGTCGGTTCCCGGCAGGTAGGTGACACGCCCAGCCACGACCTTATCGCGCACGGCATCGAGGAAATTCTTTACATCGCGCGGATACAGCGTTGTGTCCGTGCCCTGCCACGTGTAGCTCCACGACCCGAACTGTGCCGGAAGGGAAGTTGCTCCGGGACCGGTGACGAGAATTCTCGCAGTCTTCGCGAGCGGCAGCAAAGCCTGATCGTTCTTCAAGACCGTTATCGCTTCTTCTGCGGCGGCTCGGCTCCACGCCTGAAACGGTGCGGAGCCGGCGTGCGCGAGCCGAGCGCTGTCCGGCCACGGATTGGTGAACAACCCGAGCTGGTACTTCACTCGTAGAATGCGACGCACCGCCTGGTCGATCCTGGACATCGGCACCGCGCCCTCCTTTACGAGGGCAAGCAATGAATCGTAGAAGCCGTAATCGTTGGGCACCATGCACATGTCGATGCCCGCCATAACGGCCTGGCGTACTGCTTCTGTTGGAGACGACGCCACGTGATGCACGCTGTACAGGCGATCCACGTCTGCCCAGTCGCTTACCGCGATGCCATCGAAGCCGAGCTCGGTGCGCAGCAGATCGGTAAGAATCTGATGGCTGGAATGCACCGGGACTCCGTTGATGTCGCTCGAATTGACCATGATCGTGCGCAACCCGGCATCGATCGCGGCCTTGAAGGTCGGCAGGTAGTACTCGCGCAACTGGCGGTCCGGGAGCAGCGCCGTCGTGCGATCTCGCCCGCTCAGCGACGCGCTGTAGCCAAGGAAGTGCTTCCCGGTAGCAGCGACAAAAACATCGCTGTCTTGCGGGATGACACGGGCGTGCGAGGATTCCGGAAACAGCCAGTCGAGTACCGGACGGGGATCGTGCTGCTCTCCGAGCACGGCTTCGCGCCCGAGCACGGTTGCGAGATGCACATCTTCGCCGAATGTCTCGAAGAACCGCGACCATAGTGGCTGTCGTCCCAGGTCGAGCACAGGCGCGAAGTTCCACGGGATGCCCGCAGCTCGCGTCTCGTAGGCAGTGATCTGGTGTTCGCGTCTGACCAGTGACGGATTCCAGGTAGCCGCCATCGCAACACTTTGCGGGAACAGCGTGCCTTTCGTCATGTAATTGAAGCCGTGAACCGCGTCGATTCCGTAGATGACGGGAATCGGCAAGCGCTTGCGGGCAGCGACTCGCTGGATCGTGGTAATCACGTCACGCCAGTTATCGGGAGTGAGCGCAACGTCCGGGGCATTGAGCAACGACCCCACGTGATGACCAAGCAGAGCGTCGTCGAGCTTGACCGAATCGATCTGCCCGGCCGCCCCTGCTCCGCGTTTTTTCGAGACGACCTGGATGGCTAGCTGTGTCATCTCGCCGACTTTTTCTTCGAGCGTCATACGCGCCAGCAGCGAGCTTATACGTGCCTCGGTTCTGGCGCGAGCACTTTGAGCGCCAACGACCGACGGCGCCGCAAGCAGCACCAGAAACAGTGCTGCCGTACGGCGCCGGCGCCGAAAGAGTCCTGCCTGAATCACCAGCCGGGGTTCTGAGTCAGGTGCGAGTTGCTGTTGATCTGTCCAATCGGAATTGGATAGAGATTGCTTGTCACGCCATGGACCGTCGTCTCACCGGGTTGGAGCGTCTGCATCCTGGCAGTCTTCGCCTTTACTGTGGCGTCGAGAATTCCCCACCGTGACAAGTCGAACCAACGCTGGCCTTCGAAGGCGAACTCGCGTCGGCGCTCCACACGAATGGAATCGGTTAGGGCGCCGGGTGCGAGCCCGACCACGGCCGGAATGCCGGCGCGAGTGCGAACTCTGTTCAGGGCCGACTCCGCGGTTCCGGCCGTCGGGGTACCGCCAGAGTTCACTGCCTCGGCGTAAATCAGCAGAACATCCGCAAAGCGCTGAATGATCCAGTTATTCGGCATCTGCTGCCACGACCGGGCGGTCATGTCCTTGCTGTTGGTTTCGTCCAGGTACTTGTGGAACGCGGCGCCGTTCGGGACCCCCCACCTTGCGGTGTCACCCAACGCGGTCACATAGGGGGACGTCATGTAGGTCGCGCCATTCCCGCGCTGATCGTTCGACGAGTAAAGCGCGATCAGGTCCGGATTCACCTGCATCAGTCCGTAGGCATCGCCGCCGGGGAATCCGGAAGGAAGGCTGAACAGCGACTGAACGCTTCCAACGACGCCCGCTGTCTGCTCGGGCGCGCCGTAATTGATCTCGAAGATGCTCTCCGGGTTCACGAACTCGTCCGCGATCGCAAAGTTGTCGAGCCAGCGGGAGTTGAGTGAATAACGACCCGAAGTAATCACCTGCCCCGAGAACTTGGCCGCGTTGTTGTAGTCCTTCTGGTTGAGATAAACTTTGGCGAGCAACGATGTCGCCGCACCAGAGGTGGCGCGACCGAGATCCGTGCCCGTGTAGGACGGCGGGAGATCAGTCATCGCCGTCTGGAGATCGCTCACGATCAGCGCATACACCTCCGTGGCCGCGCTGCGCGGAATCTGCGCATCGGCAACCGACTTCGCCTCGTGCTCGATCAACGGAACGTCGCCGAACATCCGAACGAGCTCGAAGTACATGAGCGCGCGCAGGTAGTGCGCCTCGCCGAGCACGCGGTTGCGCTCGGTCAGATCCATTGCGATCGGCGGCACCCGATCCAGGACGATATTCGCGCGATTGATGGTGATGTAGGCATTGCTCCATACGTTATCGATCGACCAGAGAGTCGGATCGAACGTGTATGAGGCGAGCTGGTGTCCGTCCGCTCCGAAGTTCGACGTGGCGAGGATATCGTCGGACGCCACGTCAGACTCGTACCAGTAGTAGAAGTACGTCCACGGCGTCTGGGCGTAGACCGAGTTGACCGCCGAGATCGCGTCGGCGCGCGACCGATAGAAATTCTCGGGCGCGAGCACGTCAGTGGGATTCGGCTCGAGGAATTTGTCGCAACCAGCGAGCGACAGCGCGGTGAGACAGCCAAGGATCGCGGTCTTCCGGCGCATTACGTTGAGAAAATTATTATTGGTCTTCATAGGATTCGCGTGACTCCGTCGCGCTTAAAAGGCGGTAGTGAAGCCGACGATG
>JAXDME010000083.1:0-3208 GCA_034666285.1 Gemmatimonadaceae bacterium
TGATGGCGGTGTAACCGCCATCTCCGCTCAGGAACCCGTTCCAGAACATCGACCCGGTGTAGACGTGGGTGCCGTTGTCCTGTGATCCTCCCATGATCTGCGAGCCGTTGGGAGTTACGGAAATTCCCGGGTAGTACTGCGTCACCGTGAGCCCGGCGTTGCGGCTCACCCAGTTGTGGCCATTGTCCGTCGACACGAAAACGCCGCCATCCGTGCCCGCATAGACAATGTCGGAATTGCGGGGATCGACTGCGACGGCGTGCCAGTCGACGTGAATCTCGCCACCCATCAGGCTGAAGTTGGCGCCGCCATCCTCCGATCTGAAACCCCGAATGCCGGCGAGGTAAACTCGGCTCGCGTTGTGGGAGTCGACCGCGAGCGCGAGATCGTACCACGACTGATTTCCGAAATCGTTGCTGTACGCTCCGCCGTTCAAGCCGTTCGCGGCGAGGCGCGTCCACGTTCCGGCGACATCATCCCACACGAACAGGCCGGCCAATCCGCCGGCGGGGTTCCCGATCGCGGCGTACAGCAGATTTGGCGCTGCGGCGGTCGTCGCCAGCTCCACTCTGTCAATCTGGTCGACACTCACGGGAGGCAATGCGGGCAGGATAGTCCACGTCGCACCGTTGTCCGTCGACTTGTAAATCCCGCGGTGACTCTGCGTGCTGAAGTCACTATTCCCCGCGTAAAAGGTCGCGGGCTGGGTCGGATGACCAACGACGCTGGCCGTAGCTCCCACCAGCGTGTAGCTCCATGTGCTGCCACCATCCACCGAGCGGAACACGCCGACGTTGCTGGCCGCGATCAGGACCGTGTTCGCCACGGTGCCGCCAGCGGGACGCCTGACGACTATTTTGCCGAACGACGCAGATCCGCGCGGTATTCCACCAGACTGGACCTTGAACGCGGTCGCGCCCAGCTGCGACCAGCTAGTGCCACCATCGGTCGACCGGAGAATGCCGCAGCCCCAGCTGTTGACGTTGTATTCGCCGGTTCCCGCGTAGAGAACGTTCGGGTCGGCGTCATCGATCGTGAGCGCACCGATGGTGAGATTGCATTGATCGTCTGTAAGCGGTGTCCAGTACCCGCCGACAGCGCTCTGCCATACTCCGCCCGATGCCGTCGCTATGAACAGCGAGCCTGCCGAGCTCGGCGCCACCGCTGTAACACGACCGATGTCGAGCATCGACGACGAGCCGCCAAAACCATTGTCGGCGCCGAAGACGCCGTTGGGACCCAGCGAGCGCCAACCACCCGGGACACCTGCGCTAAAATTGGACAGCCGTTGCCGCTGCGCGGAGACTGCTGCGCGCGCGCGTTCCATTTGCGCATACGGGCGATCAGTCGACGGATAACTCCGCTGCAGCCAGAAATAATCTTCGCGGGCCTGGACGTCTTCTTTTGGCTCGGTCCTCGACTGCGCAGCGAGCGTTCGAACAGAAGCGCCGAGAGCGATGCCGAGGGTGACGCCGAGTAAAACGCGATTGCGTGCGGGCGTCATCTGAATACCCTCACGGTTACGACGTTGCTCGTTCCAGAATTCGTCTCGACGCTCACGCCGTAGCTTCCCGGCCGCAGCGCGGAAGGCGGTGCTTCACCGCCGCGGCTGATCATGTCGGGAACGGCGAAGACGATCTGTCGTCCGTCGGCGGATGCCGGCACGAGCTTGAGCGCGGTGCTGTTGAAATGCACCGTGTTCTGTCCCGGCTTTCCCGGGATGAAGCCGCTGCCGACCAGCGTGACTTCGACGACGCCGCCATAGGGCAGCACCAAGGAATCCGGGCGCGCCGACTCGATGACGGGTGGATCGGACGCAACCGCGTTTTCAGCCCGGACTTGTGAGGGTTGCGACTTGATTGGTGCGCACCGCGCGGCCACGATCATCGTGGCAATTGCAAGCGCGCTCGCTGCAACTCTGATGACTCTCATCGGGACATGCTGTTCGGAGCCACGATGAGCCCGGTCTTCGCATCCAATCGCGTGATCATGTGCATCTCGTCGACTACCAGGGACAATGATCTCGCGCTGTTCGCGCGCAGCACCACAAACTTGTAGCTGGCGAGTCGGCCATTGGTGAATCCCGCGGCAGCGGCTCCGGCAAACCGAACCAGACCCGGCGACGGATTGCTCGCGCGCAACGCCTGATCAGCGATCGCGATCTCGCCGTCGAAGCGCAGCGCGCTCGCGTCGTAATTGATCTTCGCCGTATAACTGCCGACGGTCCCCTGGGCGGCAATTGCTTGCACTGACACGACGAGCGCTCCACCAACTGGTGGCGCGGAGTCGGAGAGCACGAGTGCAGCCTTCACCGCTGGAATAGGGTTCTGCACCGCGGTCGATTGATATTTCTCCGAGCACGCGATCAGCGATAGCGCTGTCGCGGACAACATCAGCAGGCGCTCCGATCGCAAAACGTGATGATTAGTCATGGACGATGATCGGAATGCGTGTAGAAGTAGCGACCGGAATGAGATCCGTTCCGTCCGGTCCGACGAGATCGATGAACGTGAGCGTTACGAACCCGGATGAGTTGGTGCTTGTCGTAGTGAAGGTAAGTCGAAGCATTGCGAGCTGGCCGCTGAGCGGACTTCCCGATGCGACCGACAATCGCAGCAGCCCAGACTGAAGGTTGCTCACGACGGGAGCGGGAGTTCCCGTCACTGAGTAATTGCCTCCCGTAAAGATCGTCGGGAAAGTCGTGAACCCAACTGTGAACTCGGCCCCTCCGATCGGCGTCGAGCGCGTGTCGAGGATGATGTTGATCACGAAGCTGGTCGTGCCAGTCTTCACGTTGTACGTCGTCAGATCGGTCGTGAGGATCGGACCCGTAGAGGTACGGGGCACTATCACGTAAACGGAATCGCCAACCCAGCCGGGAGCATTCGCGGCGATCCAGACCTGTCCCTGTCCGACGCCAGTGATCTTGCCCTGCGCGTCGACCGTCGCAACGCTCGTCGCCCGACTGGCGAAGGTCGTCGCGCCCACGCTCGAACCGGTAAGCGCAGGAGCGAACACGGTGCCGATGTCTACGATGCGAATCTTCTCGGTCGACGAGCCGTAGCCGAGCTGCGGAGCGACACTGACAGTGGCGGATCCGGTCTTCCCTTCGCTCGTCGCCGTGATGTTTGCTGATCCGATCGCGACTCCCGTCACCACACCGCTCGCGTCGACGGTTGCGATCGCCGTATTGTCGGAAGACCAGGTG
>JAXDME010000084.1:0-6455 GCA_034666285.1 Gemmatimonadaceae bacterium
GGTATTCGAGAAAGATCCCGCTTCATCTGGATCTGACGCTGCTGTTTCGCGGCGATCTCGCGCACGATCGTGCCGAGCTCCTGCACCGCGAGCTGAACCTTGGCGAGCCTGCGCTCGAGAGTTCCCACTTCCTGCATCAGCAGGCGACGTCGCTCATCGAGCTCGCGCACGTCCTCGGGCATCTGCTCCAACTGCTCGACGCGTGCCTTGTAGTAGTTCCCGTCGACGTTGACGGTATCCATCAGCTCGTCGAGATGTTCGACGACCGTGTGCAGACTTCCTCCGAGCGGACGGCTGCAAGTCGGGCATTCGCCGTTCTCACCAAGCGATACGACGCGATCGCGCTGTTGCTTGACCTCGGCGTACTGGGACCGGAGGGCTTCACGCTTGGTTTGTGCTTCCTGCCTGTCGCGCACCCATTCCGTGCGCCGGGCTTCGAGCAGTCCCTGAGCGTCCTCGAGCTCGGATCTCTTCGTCTCGAGCTCGAGCGTCGCTTCTTCCTCGAGAGCGGGCGCCCGCTCGATCTTGGAGTGGCGGTCCTCGAGCCTCGCAATTTCTTCGCGCAGAGCCGACTCTGCCTCAAGCAGCGTCTTGCGGCGTCCTTCCTCGCGATAAAGCGTGTTGAGCGCCTGCAGCTCCACATTCAGTGCGAACAAAGGCTCGATCGCTTCGCGCAGATTGTCGAGCTGTGCTCGCGCAACCTTAACGCTTTCGAGCTCGCGGACGACGCGCTCCGAATCGCGGTGCAGCGCCGCTTCCTTTTCCTCGGCGACGGTGATCTGTGTGAGCAGCTGCGCGGACTGGTCGCGCTGGCGTTGCACCATCTCCCAGCGGGGCTCTATTGCCATCATCTCTCGCGCCCGAACCGCGCCGCGATGCGCGGCTTGGTGCGCCCGCCCCTCTGCCTCGGCTTTTCGGGACGCGGCTTCGGCCAGCGAGCGCAGCACCGCTTCAGGATCCGGCATTCCCCGGTGCATTCCTTCGATCGACGCCCGCACGCGATTTCGTCTCTCGCGCGTGAGGTCCTGAGCGATCCGCAGCTTCTCATAGCCGAGAACCCGGGAAAGGAACTGTCCGCGTTTCGCCGGCGTCATCGCCGCCATCACGCTCAGCTCCTTCTGGCCAGTGAAGTAGGTATGGAAGAATTCCGAGAGCGACATCCCGAGCCGGCGCTGCAGCAGGTCGGTTACCGCGGAAATGGTGTTCGCGATCGGAGTGTCCGCGCCGTCGAGGAACACTTCCGCGCTCGTGAGGCCGCGGCAAACGCGATAGCGGTGCGAGCCGAGCTCGAAGTCCAGCACGACTTCGACCGGAGCCCGGGCGCCAGCGCCCATGAAGCGGATCGAGTCACGATTGCCGCGAATCGCCGCGTTGCCGTAGAGCGCCCACGCTATCGCTTCGAGAATCGTCGTCTTGCCGGCGCCGTTCGGTCCGATAATCCCGGTAAGGCCGGTCTCGAAGTTGATCTCCGTCCGGGCGTGCTGGCGGAAGTTGGTCAGACTCAGGGTGTTCAGCCTCAAGCGGTCGCTTCCTCTTCCGCCGGTCCGGCGAGAGCGTCGGCTTCGCGCAGATAGTGCAGGCCAAGCTCGACCAGTGCTTCGCGATTTATGTTCTCCGTGAGAACCCGCGATCGAAGCTTGTCGCGGACCGTGTCAGCCAGGGAGGCACGACGTCCCGGGGCAGCTTGCCCCTTTTCGGGACGCACGATTTCGGGTCGACGGGTATCGAGGTTGAAGTGCAGTGCCCTGCGCTTGTAATCCCGAAGAGACTTGTGATCCAGGTCACGAAGGATGTGCCTTGGCACATCTCGGACGACGAGCCGCACGATCTTCTCATCGATGCCGCCATCGCAGTTGTCCAGCGCGGCGCGAATCGCCTCGTCGAGCGCGGCAGGCGAAAGACCAGCACCCGAGAGAGGCGCGAGATCTACCCAGGCGCGCAAAGGCGGCAACGGGTGAAATCTATGCGCCTTTGTCGCGAGGTCATGCTCGATAATTCCTTTCCCCCCGATTCCCGTCTCGCGCTCTTCGGCCAGCTCGCCCCACGGATTCGTGCTCGTGTAGTCGACAGACCCCGAATAGAACGCATTCGGCGCGACAGAGCGGTACACGTGATAGTGGCCCAACGCGACGTAGTCCCATTTCTCGGCGCCAAGGGCTTCCTTGGAGATCTCCATTGTCGAGCGATCGAGCTCGCGTCCATGCTTGGGCAAAACGCCTTCGATTTCGCCGTGCAGAAGGAGGACGTTGTACTTGGCGGTGGGATCCGGCTCGAGAGCGGGGTTATCCTGCGCCATGTCGGGCACCGCGAGGATCATCAGATCACGCTCCGGAACCGATATACGTTTGGAAACGCCGTCGACCACTGTGATCCCGAGGCCCCGGAAAAGCCCAAGGATGCATCCGGTCTCAGCCGTGCGCGGTGTGTCATGATTCCCCGCGATCATCACGACAGTCGCGTCCGGCAGCATTTGCATCAGTCGCGAAAACTGAAGAAATCCGTGAAGGATCGCGGGGTTTGTCGGGCGAACAGTGTGAAAGACGTCGCCAGCAATGAGAACCACATCGGGATGCAGCTCGATCACGGCGTCGATTACCCGGCGCAATGACGTCGCGATGTCAGCTTCCCGTTGATTGATTCCGGTCGGAGTCTGCCGCTGGTACTGCCGGAAGCCAAGATGAATGTCGGCGAGGTGAACCAGTCTCATCGTACGCGCATTGCCCTTATCCACTGGGTGATTTTCGTCCGCACCTGCATTGGCTCCCCTTTCGGATCACCCCGTCGGTCCGGAGCCGACTCGATTGTGGAGTGCACGATGATGCTGCTCTTCGAGTCAGTAATCCAGCCGAGCCGTCGATCGATCTGGATGGTTCCCGCGAGCTGACCCGACGTGCCGTATCCCGGTCCCGCCGGCGCGGCGCCCGCGGTATTGATTCGCGACATCGTTCCGCGCATGGAGATGTAAGCGATGTCTCCGTTTCTTCCCAGCGAGTCGAGCCGGAACGTCGCGCGCACCGCCCCGACCGCGCCCGGCTCACTGCTGAGCGGGATCTGCATTTCCCTTGTCCATTTCTCCCCGATGGCCACCGGGCTGCGCGCAAGCACGGCGGGCATCTCGCCGAAGATGTGGCGCAGCTCGCTGTTCGGGTCCCCGTCGTCTACCATTTCCATCCCGCCATCGGCAGAGACCCGCAACAGCACCGGTTTCGACTGCATCGCTCGACGCTTCAAATCCTCGATGGAGGCTGGCGATGCGGGACTCATCGCTACAGAGTCGGTAATCGTCTGCATGAGAGTCCCGCCCGAGGTGTACTGCTGGGCAATCGCGCGAGTGAACACCACGAACGAAGTCGTCATCGAAGTCGCGTCGTGCCTCTGGCCTTGCCTTGTTCCAGTCATCTCCACCGTCTGCGACAAGTGCATTCGCAGGGTGTCGCCGATGTGAGGGCGGATCTGGAGGAGGACCGCTTGGCCGTAGGCTGCTTGAACGGAAAAACCCAGGGCGAGAAGAGCTTGGTAGAAGGTGCGAGGTACTAGGCGAGGGGGAGGAGATGCCTCCGACCGCATTCCTAGCACCTCGCCCCTCCGACCTTGCTCTCTTCGCCCTGGGTTCTTAGAACCCATAGGGATCGTTCTCAGGCACGGAACGAATGCTCCCCGCCATCGGACGCTGCGCTGGCTGCGCGGGAATGATCTTCCGGAACTGCGAGCTGAAGTAGGCTTTCACATCGTTCGGCCGGGCAAGCAGTGTCGCGTTGCGCGCACGAATCACTTCCTGCTCGGTATAAAGCGCGGTGATTTCCTGAACCCACGGCAGCGTAATCGTCGGATCGAGCGGTCTCAACGCGCGCAGGATCGCGGCCTCGAGCGAAATCTCGCTCGACTGCGGGTACCGCTCGGAGCCTTCTCGTCCCTGCATCACCGATGGACGCGGGAATCGTACGAAAATCGGCTGCGTGAAATGTGGATGGCGAATCATCAACTGTCCTTTTTCCAGTGTCGCGAGCTTGGTTCTCGTCGCCGGGCTCAGCACCGCGTAGCCGGGTGTCGAGAGCTCGTCCGGATCCATCCGCCCGAAGAGCGCAGTACCGGAATTGCCGACGACGCGGCGGTGGACCTGCGACCGGAACTGCTGCGCGCTGAAGAGCACCAGGCCGAGATAGCGCCCTCGCTCCGCGATATCGAGCAGCATTTTGCGGACGTACGTATCTGGTCCATCACCCGGCGCGTACTTGTTGAGCTCGTCGACGAACACCACCAGGTGTTTGACGCCGAGGTCTCTTCGCTCCAGATGCTCGCGCAGCTTGGAGACGATGCGGGCGAAGATGAGATCCTGCGCATCTTCCTCGAGGTTAGCGACGTCCACTACGTACACCGTCTTGTCGCCAAAGCTCCCGAAGGGGAGGTCGCTGACGGCTCCGGAATCGGTCACCAGTCCGGCGCATCTGGTGGAGATGTTGGACAGCCGGTTTCGGACCTTTCGAATCGTCGCCACGTGGTGCGTTCGCCAGCTTTCTCCGTTCTTTTTCTCGAGCCCCTGCAGGATGTCTCTGAACCATGCATCGAGCTCGGCGAACGACTGAACCCGATGGTTCTTCGAGAGCACTCCATCCGCGGCGAACTCCTTATCGACGACGTTCTCCGTGATGAAGTCGATCAACGCGTCCGCTTTGGCGTCGATGTCGTCCTTGTTGAGAAGAACCTCAGCGTACTGGAGGACTTCGCGCAGTCCCCAGGTGAGCGGAGTGACGTTGTCGAGCAAAGCCTCGTTGTTCCTGAACGTGTTCAGAGCGAGCCCTTTCGCCGTGTACGGCGCAAAGTATTCAACCTTCTGGAATGGCTTCGGCTCAACCCCCAGCTTCTCGTAGAGCACTTCGTCCGTCTTCTCGACTTTTCCCGGCTGATCGAGGTAGCAGAGGTCCGGTCCTTTGACGTTGAAGCAGACCGCGGCGATCGATCCCTTCTCCTCTGGGAAATGCGTGAACAGGGACGAGAGCAACCACTCGACGGCGCTCGTCTTGGTCGCCAGCCCCGACACGCCCGTGATGTTGAGGTGCGCCGCCTCGGGGCCGAGCAGAAAGTCCGCGTCGAGGTAAATCACTGCGTCGGTTCCTCCGGCGCGGTACACCCCCACCGGAATCCCGGTGTTGGCTCCCTCCTTCAGGTAGCTGTCCATCCGGAGTGCGACGTGCACGTCCGATTCGTCTGCCAGGAAAACCTGTCCCATCGGGACGGGCTGAAGCGGCTCCTCGGGAATCTGCCGCAACACCGCCGCCGTATAGAGGCGGATTTCAGCACGCTCGGTCGAGGCGAACCCCGCCTGCGTCGGCGATCCGTCGTGGCCAAGAACGTCGTGCATTGGCGACTGCAGATCGGTGTAGCTAAATCCCTCGACGACGACCCCGTAGATGTGCGGAATCTGCCCATCCATCGGCTGCGCCCCATCCACACGGACTATCGTTCCGATGCCGACCGGCGAATTGATGGCCGTCCAGAAATGAAATTCGTGCGGAGTGTTTGGCTTCCGCTCCGTTGCGACTACGCGTCCCAGCGCTTCGGTCATGAAATGGCTCTCAAGAATTCTTCGCAGTCCCTGACGCCATAGGCAAGCTTGTCCCACCGCCCGTCGGGGAGTGAAAGCGGAGTCGCCTCCGCCATGATCCATCTCGATATCTCATTGGCACGGTCCAACGGCCGTTCGCGCTCAGCAACCTCGACGCGCACCAATCCCCACAACGGGTCGCGCCCTTCTCCGCCGCGCAGCCGGAGGTACCAGCTCATGACTGAGTTGCGCGAGCGCGGCGACACCCGAAAAACCGAAGACCGCTCGCCCTTTCGAAGTCCGAGCACGATCCGCAGCGCGTCGCCCTCCACGTAGAGCGTGCGATGGCTCTTGATGACTCCAACCGCCAGTGATGAGGACGCGACGCTCGCGCTTCGGCTGATTCCGCCATCGATGAAAATCGGCGACGCGCCTTGTGCGCACCACGCTTCTGCCAGTCGGTCCTCGAGCTGCTCCCGTTCCTGATCGACGGCGCGAGTTGCGCGCTCGAGCAGGACAGCCGGATGTTGGATCGGGAACTCGCCGCTCTTGTCCGCCGTCGACGTATCAACGATTTGCCAGCTCGTCTGCGCCGCTTCCGCGCTCACCTCGGCGAGCTCGGGGAGATACCGCAGCGGCAGGTAGATCTTCCGCTCGACGCGCGGTGGCTGATGTCCCCAGGTCGTCATGCGCCGATCGATCCGAACTCGCACTGCCGCGGCCACGGTGCCGATGACGATGGGCATTCCGCCATGATGCGCGACGATCTGGACCTTCTGCGTGCCGTCCAGGACGCTCACTCCCGGAAGCCGCCGCATCAGCAACCGAAGCGCGGCCCGGCTCGCCGCGTCCGGGCCTGAGCTGCTTACCATCACCGGCAGCTACTCCAGCCCGATGTCCCACGCCTGCTCGA
>JAXDME010000085.1:0-4930 GCA_034666285.1 Gemmatimonadaceae bacterium
AATCCCGTTAGCGCTATGATGGATGAAGGATGCTCGCGAAGCATCGATCGGCCTCATCGTCTATCGGTTAGGACGGCACCCTTTCACGGTGCAGAGAGGGGTTCGATTCCCCTTGGGGCTATTGCAGCGCGGATTGGTTGACACCCAATCCGGTTACAAGGCAGGTGTGGTGAGAAAGGGTTTCCGACCCTGACTCCTGTAGTTGGGGCCGTAGCTCAGTTTGGTTAGAGCACTCGACTGTCACTCGAGAGGTCGCGGGTTCGAGCCCCGTCGGCCCCGTTTTGTTTTTGGAATTGAGTTCGCGTCCGCATTGCGGATTGCGGATTCGAGATCTGCCCTGGTGGTGAAATTGGTAGACACGCCATCTTGAGGGGGTGGTGCCGAAAGGCATAGCGGTTCGAGTCCGCTCCAGGGCATCCCTGCTTCTAAGCTTGCTGGAAGGTAGGAACCGTATCCGCCCCGCAACTTGGGATATGGCCGCAGTTGAACTTGCCACAGTAGCTCAGGGGTAGAGCACCCGATTCGTAATCGGGCGGTCGTGAGTTCAAATCTCACCTGTGGCTCTCTGACAAGGATCGGAAAAGACGGCGCACGAAGCGCCGCGGATCGCTGTACACCTTCGGATCGGCAGCAACATCGCGGGCGTAATTCAGTTGGTAGAATGCCAGCTTCCCAAGCTGGACGTCGCCGGTTCGAGTCCGGTCGCCCGCTCTGTCACTGGAAGGACGCCGTGCTCCCTGCGGCGTCCTTGTGTTATCCCTCGCCGCCCACGATGAGACTCTTTACCTGCGATTGGAATCCGGCGAGTGGAGCACGCTTCCCTCGCGCGGCAATAGTGGTTGCACTCCTTTGCACCGGCGCCTGCAGCGGAAGCAGAAAGCCCTCGGTCGCGATTACGCACGTGTCGGTGATCGACGTCGTGTCGGGAGTGACGCGCTCCGATAACACCGTTGTCATCACGGGCAATCGAATTGTCTACGCGGGTCCGGCGAATGGCGCCAACATTCCCGGCGACGCGCGCCTGCTCGATGGGCGCGGAAAATTCCTCATTCCAGGCCTGTGGGATATGCACGTGCATGCCTTCGTCTGGGTGTTCTCCGATTTCGCAGGACCGCTCATGCTCGCCAATGGCGTAACGGGCGCGAGAGACATGGGCTATTTCATCGACACCACCGTCAGGTGGAAACGAGACGTGGCTGCCGGCCGTGATTCCGGGCCGCGTCTCATCGTCGGCGCTCGCGTCGATGGGCCGGTAGGCCGCGCTCAATTCGTCAGTCACGTCGCCAGTGAAACGGACGCAATACGAGCCACGGATACTCTCGCTCGAAAGAAAGATGGATCTGTCCGGGCAGATTTCATTAGTACCGACGGGTTCATCCCGCGCGCAGCGTTTTTCGGGCTCGCAAGAGAAGCGCGGAAGCTCCCAATTCCATTCGGCGGGCGGGTGCCCTTCTCAGTCAGCGTCATCGAAGCATCGGACTCAGGACAACGTAGTATCGACCAGGAAGACGATCTGATGCGTGCCTGCACGTCGGGCGAAGCCGCTTTTCGCGCGCAGCTTTCCGACACGACGAACAGAAAAGCGGGGGATGACCCTCTCCAGCTCCGAAGTCAGGCCCGCGCGATTCTTTCATCGTACGACGCCAGGCAATGCCGACTCGTTATCGAAACGCTCGCCCGAAATCATACGTGGATCACGCCAACGCTCGTCGCTTATCAGCCGTATGCCCGATCCTTCGACAGCTCCACGAGGCATCCCGAGTGGAGCAAATATGTTCCGGGGATCGTCGAGGGAGGGTGGGAACACAAGGCTCTCGCTGTTCCCAAGCCTGATTCCGTAATGGTGCAGACTTCGTTCAGCTTCGAGCGTACCGGCGCACTGAACAAAGCCGGTGTCGGACTCCTCGCCGGCAGCGACGCCCCGCGAGCATTCGTCTATCCGGGGTTCAGCCTGCACGAGGAGCTCGCGCTGCTCGTCAGGTCCGGGCTCACACCACTCGAAGCACTACGAGCGGCCACCTACAACCCGGCGAATTATCTGGGCGCGCTCGACTCGCTTGGCACGATTGGAGAGGGGAAGATAGCGGACCTCGTGTTGCTCGATGCGGATCCGCTGAAAGACATTCACAACACCACCAGGATTTCAGCAGTCATCGCCAACGGCCGTGTGTTCGACTCTGCCGCCCGCGCCGCATTGCTGAACCACGTAGCAACCGCGCTCAAGCGCAATTAGGCTGGTACCTTCGCGTCCTCTTGCTCTACCTCTGGAGGCTCGCTCGCCCGCAGGCGCTCGTAAAGCGCGGCACTCATGGCAGCGACGAACAATCCGACGGTCCAGCCTCCAACGACATCCGTCGCCCAATGTACATCCAGATAGAGGCGCGTCAGTCCAACGATCAACGGAACGAGGCCGCCGATCAGAATTGCCGTCGGCCAGGAGATGATCCTTTCCCGAGCGAGGACGTAGCACAACGTGACCATCACCGCCGCCGACGTTGCCGCGTGCCCGCTCGGGAACGAGAACGTCTTCTCGTTGAATAGCGCCGCACCCGCCGGACGCGCGCGACCGTAGAGAAGCTTCATGCCACCGGCGATGAGTCCGCCCGCCGCCGGTGCGGCGACCATCACGCCCGCCTTGCTGCGGCCGCGACTGCGGTAGAACCATACGCCGGCGACGATTGCCACAACTACCATCACCGTCGGAGACCCTATCCACGTAAGGACTGCGGCGATCTTGTAGATCGTCGGATTCTGGTGCGCAAGAAACCACGCCCGCACAGCGTCGTCGAAACCGCCTGTGGATTTCTCCGCGACGTCTTCACCGACGTCGGCGAATATCGCGAGCGCGATGGCCGAGACTATCGCGATAAGGGTCCAATATGTGAGGAGTTTCTTGAACCACTCCCGGACCCGATGCCGTCGCGCTGAAGTCTGCCCGACGCTCGTCACTAGCCGATACGTGCCGCGGCCGCGGCATCTATGAGCGGCCGACGCGCTCGGTTTCTCATCGCCGCTCTGATCCGAAGGCGTAGCGCTCTGCGAGTTCTCCGCGCTCGCACAAGGGAGACCAGCGCGCCGGCCCAGCTCCACAGTATCCAGGAGAGCCGCTCGCGCAGATTCATTGTGCGCAGCATCAACGCCACAACTGCGATTCCGCTCACTGCCGCTTCCACTCTTCCCGTTGGCGGCGCGACGGTCCTGCGGGCGATCACCTCTACCACCCCGGGTGAACGCGCGAGGAGCGTCGCACGAATTGCGACATCTAGAGAGGCCGGAGTCAGGTTCCGCCATTCGGGAATTCGCAACACACTCCAAGCAGGCGCCGCGCGGCCCCAACCATGATTGTCGGAGCCAGCGACAGCTGCGAGATGAAGCTTGTCGCTGAGAGCGAGGATTTCGTTTCTGTCCGTGGCGGTCTGTGCCAGTCCACGAGGGGAACCGTCCGAGATCTCTATGGCTGCCAGTCGGATTGGGCCTGCGAGCTCACCACCGGGTACGTGGTGAATGTTTCCAGGAATAGTGAGCAGGAGAAGCGGTGGAACCGCACCGCTCATGGGCACGATCCGCGTGCCTTTCAGGTCGGCCGAAGCAATTCTCGTTCGAGCGGGATCCGCCCCGAGCAGTATCGGATGTTCGCCGTCGTCCCGAAGCTCGACGCCCGGAAGGAGCGTCATGCCGTCCCCCGCCACCGGGGGATTCCGCTCAGCTGCATCCAGTGCCCCATCGAACGTTCGGTGGTCCGTGATATACGCCGCATTGAATCCAGAGCTTCGATGCCATTCCCGATTGCGCTCCGCGTCGAACCCCGATCGTCCGTCGTGTGACGCGGAAGTGTGGCTGTGAAAATCCACCGCGATGAGGTCCTGATCCTCGAGAGTGAGTGCCGCCATAGGTCTTCGCGCAACGATCATGATTCCAACGATCGCGACCGTTCCGCCGATACAGCGGAGGCATGGAACAATCGTGCTCAAGGGACGGAATTCACGCGGACGGCGCAAAAAGTGGCTGACCGCGGGAGCAAACAAGAGCACGAGACAGAGCGCAAACGTGCCCCAGTACTGTGCGGGCGACAGCAGAGTGAGGGTGTCGAGTACGTTCGACACCGGGGCAAAGATGTCGTAGAGCAACGGGGTCGTGAGACTCGCGGCGACCGGCGAGTGCGGCCGCACGGCGTCCACAAGGGGCGACAAAGAAAAGGCCGCCGTCATTCCCACGATCAACGTGATCGACAGCGGCCACCGGTATCGTGCGGCACGGCGTAAGCTCGACGCTTGCACTTGCCTCGCTTGAATGAATGCGGCGGAGATCGTCTGCATTTTAGACGAATGACCTGTCGCTAGGATGACACCGCAGTCGCTGCCTTCGGAAAAGTTACCACAACCCTGGTACCTTGTCCCGGCTCGGAGGTGAGCGATATCTCCGCTCCGTGTTCGCGTGCAATCCATCGCGCAATGGAGAGTCCGAGGCCGGCACCATCTGTTCGGCTCCGCGCGGTGTCTCCGCGAAAAAATCTCTGAAAGACGCGAGACATGTCCTCACTACGTATCCCGATGCCAGTGTCGTGAACGACGAAGGTCGGCACGCCCTGCTGCAGTGAGACGCGCACCCGGACCTCTCCGCCGCAGTCGGTGAACTTCACCGCGTTGTCGAGAAGGATCATGATCAGCTGGCGAATCAACGCGGGATCGCCTTCGACCGGGGCCTCTTCGAACTCCTCTACGATAACCTCCACACCTTTCTGTTTTGCGACGACGCGCTCGGCACCGGCGGCATCGCTGGCAACATCGTCGAGGAAGAAACGCTCGCGCTCGATTTGTCGCTCGCCCGAGTCTGCGCGGGCGAGAACAAGGAGGCTGTCCACGATTCCGCCGAGGCGGCGCGCTTCAGCTTCGACGCCGTTCAACGCTGCAACGTAGTGCTCGGCGTCCCT
>JAXDME010000086.1:0-3949 GCA_034666285.1 Gemmatimonadaceae bacterium
CGGCGATTTCCGTATAAGTGCGCGTCTCGCCAAACGGGATCTTCTGCAGCTCTCGCCAGACCTTCCACTGAAACGCGGACGCCTGCACATCAATCGGCGTTTCAGCGTGGATTGGCTCGCCCTCGACCAGAGCGATGATGTTCTCGACCCACTTCCCGAGTGCGCTCGATGGGCCTGCAACACGAGTGCGGGTCGCGGCTGGATATTCGCGCTCCAGCAAGGCCTCCAGACTTCTTGCATCGTCTCCGAGCTTCACCGCACACACGCCGCGATCTGTTGCGGCAACGAGCAGGGTGCCGAGAGATGTCTTCGTGGTGAGATAGGCGATCTCAGTTCCAACACCGCCGCGACGATAGGTTGCCGGTGTCATGCCGAGTCGTGCGTCCGAGTCACCATAGACTCTGCTGCTCGAGCCATACCCCGCTCCGAACGTTGCTCGGCTTACGGTCTCGCCACGCTTCAGCTCGCCCTTGAGGCGCTCGCTTTTCCGCGCGCGAACGTATTGGGCCGGTGTCAGTCCGACTAGCTCTTTGAACTTCCGTTGCAGATGATAGCGGCTGAGTCCGACAGTCTCGCTCAGCACCTCGAGCGTGATGCGTTTGTCTGTGAAGTCGCCGACGTGGCGATCGATGTAGTCTCGCGCGCGCTGGACTGGACCGTTCGACGATTTCGCGCGATTGGGGCGGCAACGCTGACAGGCGCGGAATCCAGCGCGCTCCGCTGCTTCGGCCGAGGAAAAGAATGCGACGTTGTTGCGCTTCGGCCGCCGCGATGGACACGATGGACGGCAGTAGATCCCCGTCGTAGTGACGCCGTAGCGAAGCCGGTCATCCGCAGAGGCATCTCGGTGAAGGACGGATTCCCACGCAATGGCTTCATTCATCGGGGCTTCCCCCGACCGACGTTTTGATTTGCGCGGCCTCAGCTTCATTGTCAGTCCGTTCGATCCGAAAGCCGTAGCATCCGGCGTCGGTATCCCGCACGTGGATATAGGCTACATCGCCAGTTTCGAGGAGCTGCTCGATCTGCGCCTCGACGGCGCCATTGGAAACATAGCTCTGGGACACCAGTCGCCGGCCGGGTGAATAGGCGTTGAAGGTGAGCCGGCGGGAAAGCAAATCGACCGGAAAGCCCCCGTCCTCCGGATAGCGTTCACACTCGTGCTCGTGGATAAAAACTGGCCCGGGGAGCGGGAGCGCCTCGTTCCCGTAAAATGCGTCGTAGGTAAAAAGTATCCGACGATCCTTACCGACGGAAAAAGCCCTCAGGCATTGGCGGCAAGGCCCGAATCCCGTAGCCACTTCGGTGTGCGCAGGGTGGCCAAAGCCCGGCGACCGCAGGGTTTTGCGTACCACGTCTCCGATGCGATTTTCCACGGCCACTACACGGTACGATTGCATTATCTCCTCGCGGTGAAAGTGTATTTGCTGATCGTGCCGAAGGATGCGACGGCTTCAAGAGGGGCGATATCCGAATCTTGCGCTCAAATTCCTTATACTTGGGCTGGTCCCGCGACAGTCCCGATATCGGAAGAGGATGACTGCACTTTCCGGAGAACAATTCGACCTTCTAGTGATCGGCGGCGGTATTACTGGTTGCGGAGTCGCTCGCGACGCGGCGATGAGGGGTCTGGGAGTGGCCCTATTCGAGCGCGGTGATTTCGCGAGCGGCACGTCGGGTCGATCATCGAGACTGATCCACGGCGGGATCAGGTATCTGGAGCGGGCACAGGTCCATCTCGTGCACGAGTCGATTCGCGAGAGGGAAACACTTCTGCGTATCGCGCCGCATCTGGTGAAGCCGCTGGCCTTTACCTGGCCGATTTATCGTGGTGCCCGAGTGGGGAAGCTGAAGCTGAGCGCGGGGCTTTTCGTATACCAGCTCATGGCGGGGCGGCGCGCGCGGCGGCACTTCACACTCAACGCCGCGGAGACGATCGCCCGCGAGCCAGCGCTCGAGGGCGCCGGTCTGACAGGCGGCGCTGTGTACTACGACGCCTGCACCGACGACGCGCGCCTGACGGTGGTGAATGCGCTCGCAGCGAGAGAGAATGGGGCGACGGTCGCGAACTACACGCGAGTGACCGGACTTCTCAAAGAAAACGGAAAGGCGGTCGGAGCGATCGTGAAGCCGCGGCACGCAGATGAATCTCACGGAGTGCGAGCCCGCGTCATCGTCAACGCGACAGGAGTCTGGGAGAACGGCTTCATCGGCGATGGGCGCGGACACCATCGTCACGGAAGCAAAGGCGTTCACATTTCGGTGCTGAGGGATCGAGTCGGCAATCACGACGCGCTAACCCTAATGTCGCCGGTCGATGGCCGTGTGATGTTCTGCCTCCCGGCGGGCACGCAAACGATCATCGGCACAACGGACACCTGGACTGACGAGTCTCCCGAAACGGTCCACGCATCATTCCCTGATGTGGATTATCTGCTGAAATCTGCGAACGCCTACTTTCCGCGCGCACGGCTGACGCGGGACGACGTAGTGAGTGCATGGGCCGGCATCCGTCCGCTCGCGAGTGCGTCATCGACGAATCCGAGCGCCGTGTCTCGGGAGCATAGTATCGTAACGGATGCGTCTGGCGTGATAAGTGTCACGGGTGGAAAGCTCACGACGTACAGGTCCATGGCCGCGGAGATTGTCGATCTTGTCCAGCGGTCGCTGGGTCAAAGTCCTCAGCGCGCCGCCACCGATTCGACCGAGCTCCCAGGGGCGGATCGTTCGCGTGAGATCGCTCGCATCGAGTACGAAGACAAAAGCCTATCGACTCCGCTGGTTGACGGGCTCCCCTACACTGGCGCTCATCTCGTCTACGGCGTGAAATCGGAGATGGCACAGACCCTTTCCGATCTCTTCATCAGGCGCACCCACATCGCATTCGAGACGCGCGATCACGGATCGAGCATCGCTCTCCGGGCGGCTCGGATCGTAGCGCCGTTGCTTGACTGGAGCGAAGAAACGACAAGCGCTCGAATCCGTGAGTACGAGCGGGACGTCGAGCGCATGTTCGCAATCTCCTAGATCCAACCGGCTAGGCAGCGCCAGGTGCCGGGGGTTGTGCAGTCCGCCTGTCGGGCTGTTCGCTCACTTGAGCGCGTCGAGCAGCATTTGCGCCCGGTCACGGTGAGCGCCGAACGCAGGGGCAACCTTTGTCACCAGGTCCCTGACCTGCGCGTTCTGAATTGCCGGCAGAAGTGTTTTCGTGACTGCATCGATGACGGCGTTATGGAAGTCGACCTCATGCTGAAGGAACGCGCGATCGAATGCTTTGCCCTTGGCCGCTCGAAGCGATCTCATGGCTGCAACGTGTGCCTTTGCCAACGCGAAATTCTTCGGCGGCGTGGGAATCACGTGCAATGACTTCGCAAGCTCCCGATCCTGCGCCCTGACGTTGCGATGGTCACGCACGAGCATGCCACCAAAATCTCGGACTGCTTTGGAGTGACCCTTGCTGATTGCGAGGGAGCCCGTTTCGATGTCGTAGGTATTGGCGGCATCGAATATCGCGACGATCGTGGGGTCATCGAGCTTTGGCGCGGTTTGCTGAGCATACGTAGTCGCTGGATGCGTAAGTCCGAGCGCACATAGCAGCGCCAACATGCCTGCAGCGGTGAGAACGCGAGTTTGCAATTGCATTACGAAGGCCTCCACTTGGAAACGAGTATTGAGAAGTGTCGTGTCCCTAGAGATATCCCTGCCCTTATATTAAGTCAAGGTTTTCTTTGACTTATTCGGTGGAACATATTATTTTCAAGGCAGATGACTGATCGCAGCCGACAGAACTCGTCACGGCACGACGGCACTCGAGGACGCCTGCTGTCGCTTCTACGAGAGGGTAAGTGGACAGTCGACGATCTGGCCGAGCGTCTCGGACTAAGTGACAACGCCGTCCGCTTTCACCTTACATCCCTCGAGGGTGCAGGGACTGTCAGGAAGGATGGAG
>JAXDME010000087.1:0-3129 GCA_034666285.1 Gemmatimonadaceae bacterium
GCCGGCGTACAGCGCGATCAGACTGTGCTTGTTGGTGACAGCATCATCTACAGCGATTCGACCAAGATCATGGTCGCGCGCGGGGATACCGTGATTCTCCGCGACCCAACCCGGCAGGCGGCGGACGTCATCGCGCGCGGGCGGATGGCGTACAACGTCGCGCTTCATCGCGGATGCGTCACCAACATCAGCACGTCTGTCGAGGCCGGACAGCAATGGTTCGTCGAAGGGGCCGACGCGTGTTTCGTGAGTGACACGACGCATTTCGCCGCAGATACCACGCGCGGACGCGAGACCGCCTTCTACGCGCGCAACGCGTCGATCACAAGCTGCGACGACTCCATACCCGACTACCACTTCCAGGCGAAGGAAGTGAAGATGATATCGAAGAACATCATGGTCGCACGACCCGCCGTGCTTTACATCGGTGAGGTCCCGATAATGTGGCTGCCGTTCATCTTCCAGGACATGCGGTCGGGAAGGCGCAGCGGTGTTCTGACGCCGAGGTTCGGGCTCAGCGAGCTACTCCGCAACAGTCCGACTTACCGCAGGCACGTCGAGAACGTCGGCTACTATTTCGCTCTAAGCGATTACATGGACGCCGAGTTCGCGCTCGATTGGCGGAGCGGTGCCCGATCGAGCCTTGGTGATCCGGGCTGGGTGCGTTTGAATGGCGAGATGCAGTACCGCTGGCTCGACCGATTCGTGAGCGGGCGCGTTGGAGCATTTCGCCACTCTCTGAATGACGGAACGACCAACACTGGGCTTAGCTGGCAGCACACCCAGAGCTTCTCGGATGCGACGCACCTGCACATGGACATCAACTATGTCACCAACACTTTCGTGCAAAGGACGACGAGCTTCAATCCGGCAACGGTCCTCGCGGCCATCACATCGAACGCGAGCTACGACACCAAGATAGGGCCGGCTGCCTTCAGCATCGGCGGAAACCGCTCACAGCATCCGGGTCGTGGCGAAGTCAACCAGACTTTCCCGACGCTGAATGTGAGTACGCCAACGATCGGACTCACCAAATGGCTCGATTGGACGCCTGCGTTCGATCTCTCGACGCACCAGGATCTGAATATCGACGATGCCGGTGAGTTTGCTTACCAGTTCTTCACCAACTCCAGCGGAGCCCCGGACAGCGTCAGGCGAAAACGGAACTCCAGAAACACGATATCCAACTTCAATACGCCGATCAGGATTGGTGGCTTCTCGTGGACCAACACGTTCAAGTTGAACTCGACGGAAGTCGACGAGCCGCTCACCATCGTGGTTTTTGACCCGGAGGATTCAGCGAAAAAGGCGAGCCGGGTTTTCGCAAAATCATTCTTCACCGATCTCGACTGGCAGACCAACTTTGCCTTGCCGAGCCTTTTGCACGGAAGCTTCAATCTGGCGCCGTCGGTTTCGATAGATAATGTCGACGGCTCGCACGGTTACTGGGTGCGCTCGAACCTGAGCGGCGGCCAGTTCGTTCATCAGTCGAAGCGTGCGTCTTTAAACCTCTCGGCGTCTCCGACGCTGTTTGCGCTCTTTCCCGGATTCGGTCCCGTGTCGAGGTTCCGACACTCCATCACGCCCGTCATCCAGTTCTCCTATGCGCCTTCCGGAAACCTGAGCACCGAGTTTCTCCAGGCCACGAACAGAAGTCGACAAAGCTTCCTCGGGTCTCTTGCGCGCAATCAGATCACACTGGGTCTGTCGCACGTGCTGGAAGCGAAGATGAAAAGCACCGATACCAGCAGCACGGCGGAGCCAAAGAAGATCAAGATTCTGTCGATGAACTTCTCGTCGCTGGCTTACGACTTCGAGAGGGCGCGCAAGACCCATCGATCCGGGTTCAGCACACCAAACTTCACCACCGACTTCCGTTCGGATCTCATACCGGGGTTTTCCGCCAACGTTGGATACTCTCTGTATCAGGGCGACATTCTAAGTGACACTGCGCGGTTCAAGCCGTTCCGCGAGACGATCAATGCGTCCTTCAACGTCAACGCCCAATCCGGAATCTTCGGCGTGCTGACCCGCATTTTTGGAAAGGCCGTCCCCGAGAAGAATCCCGAGCTCGATAAGACGCAGCAGAGCCCGGACGATGCCCTGGCTCGTCGCGCCGCGACCACGCCAGTCGCCGGGGTTACTCAGCGTGATCGCCAGTACACGGTTCCGCAAACCACGCAGGGGTGGGAAGCGAATTTCAATTTTACGTCGCACCATCAGCGGCCACCGACCGGCAACGGGATCATCATCGAGCAGGACATCACCACTCAATGCGCCCCGCTGCTGGCGAATCCCATCGTCTATCAGCAGTGCCTGCAGCAAGCGGCCTTGTCCGCGAGCAACGTTGTTCCCGTCACGAACGGCATCGTCGGCGCTCCGTTCGTGCGGACGCCGCCCACGGACAATATCGCGTCGCAGATGACGTTCCACCTCACGCCGAAGTGGTCGGGGTCCTGGGGAACGAACTATGACTTCCAGGCGAAGAAGTTCGGAAGCCAGCAGGTGTCGCTGCAGAGAGACTTGCACGACTGGAGAGCCATTTTTGCCTTCACCCAGGCTCCCAACGGAAACTTCGCTTTCAGCTTCTTCATTTCCCTCAAGGCCGAACCTGATCTAAAATTCAACTATGACAAACAGACCTACCGGCCAATAAGCCAGTAATCGTGACGCAGCGGCTGAACATCACGAACGGCGACAGCGCCGCCAGCACTCTCAGTGAGGCCGGCATCGCGGGGAAAATCGTAGCCTGGCGTGACGTGCTCCACGAGGGACCGGTGGACTCCTCACTCACTCTCAACGCACTGAGCAAGCAGCGAGCGCGATTCATCTCGGAGCGCGGTTGGGGAGATTTCGCGCACGTGAGCGGCAGCTTCGCCGAGCGGGACAAGGTCATTCAGCACCTGGACTACTTCGACGAAGTGGTGCTCTGGTTCGAGGACGATCTCTACGACCAGCTCCAGCTGATCCAGGTTCTCGACTTTTTCTCTCGCGGCACACCCCGGACGAAGAAGCTGACGCTGATCCAGGTCGACGGATATATCCCGCCATTATCACGGGAAGAGCTGCTGAAGCGTGACAAGGCACGGCAGCAAGTGACTGCGGCGCAGTACGCTCTGGCGCAGAAGG
>JAXDME010000088.1:0-17075 GCA_034666285.1 Gemmatimonadaceae bacterium
GAAAGAGGGTCCGGGAAAGCCTGCCGACCTCTACTCGCTGACTCCCGACGCGGAGGAATCGTTCTCGCGCGCGTACGCCCCTGTGCTCTCCGCCCTCGTGGCCGAACTCCGCGAGACTATGTCGACCACACAGCTGGAGGCGTTTCTCAGCCGAGCTGGAAAGAGACTCGCGAAGGGCCTCCCGCATTCGTCGGGCTCCCTTTCAAGTCGGGTCGCCGGCGCCGCCGAGCTTCTCAATGCACTCGGCGGGGTGACGACCGTCGAAAAATCAGGAAGCAGTTTTCAGATCATCGGCCGCGCTTGTCCCCTCTCGCGGGCAGTAGATGCGGATCACTGCATTTGCGCGGCGGTCACCGCTCTCGTGGCGGAAGTGGTCAACGCGGACGTCGCAGAGCTGTGTGATCGCTCCGGACGCCCGCGCTGTCATTTCGAGATTTCCACCCGAAAAAGCTCCTAGTCGAGCACGGCGCGATGCTTACCGCGCCACTCGCGCCTAGTTGACGGTGACGCTACCCGACATCGCCGTGCCGTGAATGGCGCAGTGGTAGGGATAAGTCCCTGCAGCTGCGAACGTCCGGCTGTAGGTCCCATGATCCTGAAGACCGGACGAGACGCCGTCGTCGAAGACTATGTTGTGCGAGACGCACGTCTGGCCGGCGTAGATGTCGCCGGTGCAGCTGTCCCAGGCCCACTGTACTGCCGACCCCGCCGCGACCGTCTGGTTCGCCGGAGTGAACGCGTTATTCGTGACCGCAACTCCACCGGGTGGCGGAGTGGTATTGACGTTCTGCGTTACCGGGCTCGTGGAGCCTCCGCCACATCCAAACAGGCACGCGATTGCTACCGTTGTGAAACCCTGCTTCAACATTTTGTCTCCATCCAGTGATTGTGCGATACAATGCTTTCACGTGGACGGTACCCGGGCGCACAAAAGGCCTCAAGCAGTTTTCAGTGCGTTTACGGCGGACTACTGGATGGCGGCGGCGAGAGCATCACTACACGCCGTGAATCGCTATCGGCTAACCCCGGCCGATGCTACGCCGCGTCGTGTATCGTCTTCAGCTCGACGATCTTGAGGCGGCGCGTTATCGCGGGAAGCTTGAGCACCACGGTCTCGCCAACGCTTCTTCCGACGAGCGTCTTACCGATCGGTGAGGACATGCTGACGTGGCCTTCCTCGAATTCAACGGAGTCTCCGAACACGAGACTAAAGCTCTCACGCTCACCCGTTTTCTCGTCCTGCACCACGACCTGTGAGCCGAGTCCGACCTTGTCGGTGGGGATCTGCGTTATATCGATCTGCGACAGCTTACTCAGTCGCTGCCGAAGCTGACCGAGCCTCGCCTGCACAAACTGCTGTCGCTCGAGCGCGGCCTTGTACTCGCTGTTCTCGCGCAGATCGCCCATCTCGACGGCTCGGCGAATCTCCTGCGGGAGGGTGACGCTAAGCTCGCGCTGCAAACGCTCAGCCTCTTCCCCAAGCTTTTTCTTGAGTATTTCGATCATGCGACCTGAACCTCTACGGAGAACACCAGCGTGGGCAACAAAACCGAACGCCCGACCGAAATGACCGGCCGGGCGCCACACCTCCAAGCTAGGCAGTCCCGCCCGGGGTGGCAATCGTTCGATGCAACCACGCCGTTTAACTACCGGATCTATCGATGCTGCGGGAGCTTGGAGTCCGTATGGTCGATCGCCGCCGGAGCGGACGACGACTTCTCGTACTCGTCCCGCAGCCGCTTCATCATCGCTTCGCGCCGATCAAAGAGTCGTTTGAGCTTCCGCGGTTCGTGCCGCGCGAACGCGTACGAAGTCAGCAACGGCAGGGCGACGGTCGAATCGAGATAGCACACCACCGCATCGGGGAGCCGATCGGGGTCGATCTTGCCCCAGCTCACCGCCTCCGCCGGTGTCGCTCCGGAAAGCCCGCCGGTATCAGGACGCGCGTCCGTGATTTGAAGGAAATAGTCATGACCCTTCTCGTCGATGCCCAGCACTTCCTGTATCTGAGGCTCTGTTTGAAGCATGAAATTCTTCGGACTGCCACCGCCGAGTATCATGACTCCACTCTTTCCCCCACCACGCTTGGCGTCCAGCACGATGGACGCCGTCTCGTTCACATCCTGATTGGGATCGAGAAGGAGCTTGTTCCCGTCGAGCGCGAGCGCGGCGATGTTCATTCCGATCGAGCTGTCGCCCGGCGAAGAGGTGTAAATCGGCACCCCTGTCGCGTAAGCCGCTGAAAGCAAGGATTTCTGGCCAATGCCTAACGCTTTTTCGCGCTCACGGACGTACTTGCCACAGAGGTTGTGGAATTCGGCGCTCGACATCGCCCGCTGGAATTCCTTGCCGGTGATGATCTTCCGGAAGAACGCGTCGGTCGAGAGGAGAACGTCGTAGTCGAAAAAGATGTCGTATATGCGAACGACACCTTCCTCTCTGAGGATGACATCCGACTCCTGTGGGTTTCCGCGATGCATCGCCAGGCCCAGGCCGAAGTGGGTGTCGTGATAGAGATTCGCGCCGGTGGAGATGATCCAGTCAACGAATCCCGCCTCGATGAGCGGAATGAGTGCTGACATGCCGAGACCCGCCGGCGTGAGTGCGCCGGTGATCGACAGACCGACGGTCACATCCTGATTCAGCATTTTTCCGGTAAAGAGCTGGCACGCCTCGCGAAGACGCGCTGCGTTGTACGCCAGGTAAGTGCCCTCAATGAGATCCGCTACTGTTTCCTTCCCATCGATCCGGCGCGGATCGATGCGCTGACCCTTGAGGAACCGGCTCGATTCGTGTGCAGTATGTTGCGCACCACGTTTCTCGCGATCCTCCGCGGCCAGCTTTTGTTGAGCCTTCGGTCCGGCGGCTGATGCCTTTCCATGACGTGACGACTTGAAGCCGCCACGATCGCGGCCATCACCTTGGCCGCTTCCCTTAGCGCTTTTTGGCATCTCGTTGGCTCGTGACCATATCGTCGATCTGTTCGCCGGCTGTTTTCCCAAGCGACCTGTAGGCGCTGACTATCGCGTGCACCGCTTCCGCGGGATCATCTGTCACCAGCATGAGATCGAGATCACCCGCCGAAATTTTTCCTTCGCTGAGCACACGCGTCTGCAGCCAGCGCAACAGGCCCGCCCAGTAGTAGCGCCCAAAGAGAATGACGGGGAATCGATAGATCTTCCCCGTCTGAATGAGTGTGAGGGCCTCGAACAATTCGTCGAGTGTGCCGAATCCGCCGGGAAAAATGATGAACGCCACCGAGTACTTGATGAACATCGTCTTCCTGACAAAGAAATACTTGAAGTTCACCAGCGTATCCACATACGGATTGGCGCCCTGCTCGAACGGAAGCTCGATGTTGCAACCGATCGAGCGACCGCCGCCTAGCTGCGCTCCCTTGTTGCCAGCTTCCATAATGCCCGGGCCCGCGCCGGTGATGATCGCGAATCCCGCCTCGGCGAGGAGGCGCGCTGTCTCTACCGCCGCGTCGTAGTGTGGATCATCCGGTCCAATGCGAGCCGAGCCGAATATCGTGACACCCTTTTCAATCGGAGCGAGAGTATCGAATCCCTCGATGAACTCCCCCATGATGCGCAGCACTCGCCACGGGTCTGTGCGCGTGAAGTCTATTTTTGGACCGGTCTGCTGCAGGAGCTTTTCGTCTTCGGTGACCGGACTGGAATCCCGGATGGAATCGTCGACTGTTCGAGTGGCGCCTGACTTTGTCCCAACACCCTGCGAAGGAGGAGTTCTTCCGGCCTTGAGGTGCCCTTCCTCGGTGCGCTCCTTCAGCCCCTGAAGAGCCTGCTGCTCGGCGGACGCCATTACCTGAGGATCGAGCCGCTTTCCTCCAGCGGTACGCGCGCGAGTGGATTTCCTGCCCGCGGGATTCGCGCGCCTGACTTTCGATTTATCTTCTTTCTTCTTCATTGTTGGCCGCTGTCGCGGGCTTCGGCGATCGTTAGTTGGGACGCCGACAGAAACATCCTGCCGACTCTTTTCATTCGAAAACTAAAGTTGCGTGCGTCTGCAGGAAGCCCGCCAGGTGAGACTGCGCAGGTTGTGATGATCATTGCAGACGGAGTACGATCTGATGTACTCGCTCGCTCAATCGACAACGGCCAGCTGCCGGCACTCGCCGCTCTCAGGAACGAAGGCTCGCTCGCGACGATCACATCGGCGTTCCCTTCGGTCACCGGACCAGCGTACGCACCATTCATCATGGGAAGATACCCGGGCAGCATTGGCTTGCCCGGACTACGCTGGTACGACCGTACGCGGCGCATCGCGGGACTGTCCGGACATTCGCGCAGCTACGTCGGCCCCGAGATGCGTTTCGTCGACCGGGACATCGACAAGGCGTCGCCGACCATCTTCGAGCTCGCCAAGCCTAGCATGGGCGCTCTGAGCGTGATCGCGCGCGGGCTGCGGCGGCGGGACAGAATCGGACAGAGCGCCGCATTCGTGGCGCGCGCGGCGGCTACGCATTTCCGCGGGGACGTCCACGGCTGGCTCGCGATCGATCGCAGCGTTGGAGAGGAAGTCGCTCGGCGCTTGCGAACGCGCCGAATGAAATTTGTCTTCGCAGCGTTCACTGGAATCGACAAGACATCGCACGCGGCCGGCCAGGATGCGCCCATCGTTGCCGACGCCCTGCGAATCGTGGATGACACGGTTGCCGAGATCAGAGCGGACGCCGAGCGGGACGGCAGGTGGGAGAGGATGCAGCTGTGGGTGGGGAGCGATCACGGCCACTCGTCCGTGCAAAACCACGAGGATCTTACCGGTCTCATATCTGGGTGGGGATACACCACTTTGGCACATCCGTGGGCGTTCAACTCGTCGGCGGATATCGCGGTGATGGTGAGTGGCAACGCGATGGCGCACCTGTACCTGAATCTCGATCAGAAGGGGCGGCCATGGTGGCCCGCGCTCGGAGAGACGTGGCGCGAGCTGGCTGACCGTGTCCTCGCGCGTGAGTCGGTCGACCTGATGATCCTTCCGACGAGCTCCTCATCCTGCGAGATCCACTCCCGGAGCCGGGGAACGGCCCGCCTGACGTGGGAAGAGTCGCTTTACTCCTACACTCCGGAGGGTGGAGATCCGCTTGGCATCGGACGGCAGGAATCTGTGGACGATCGGGGCGCGTACGACGCGACGATCGAGAGCGACTATCCCGATGCTCTGGTGCAGATCGCGCAGATCGCTGCCTCGCCTCGCAGCGGAGACATCATTCTTTCCGCCGCCAGAGATTGGGACTATCGCGCGAAGTACGAGCCAATTCCACACGTCTCGTCGCATGGAGCGCTGCACCGCGAGCACATGCTGGTGCCGCTGCTCCTGAATCGACCACCGTCGCTCACACCGCGCCGCACGGTGGACGTGATGCCGAGCGCGTTGGCTGCGCTCGGCATCGCGACGCCGAAGAGTCTTGACGGAATTTCTTTCTACTAGGCGCTGATACGCTTACTGGACGTTGACGACACCGCTCATCCCCGCGTGGATCGTGCAATGAAAGGGATGGCTGCTTCCACTCACAGCGAACTTGCGCTGGCTGGTGTTGCCGCTTGGGGACGTGAAGCTACCGCCGCTCCCGGTTGTGACGGCAAGCGCAGTGCTTGGGTCGTCGAAGGTGACGTTATGGTCCACACCGGAATCGTTGCTCCACGTCACAGCGGAATTGGCGGCCACGCTCAGCGCGACTGGCTGCACCAGGGAGTTTGCGGTGATGAAGATCTGGGAGCCCATGCAGAAAGTACCGGTAGGGCATGTCGGCGGTGGCGGAGGTGGTGGGGGCGGTGGAGGGCTCACCGAGCTATCACCGCCGCCTCCGCACGACATCAGGCTGACCGACAGAACCAGAACACCAAACAGACCATAGTGCTTTCGCATTCTCCCTCCCCAAACTGGAACCAACGCTAGACGACGACTCAGGTCAGCCGACGCGGCAAGAGTCGTAAATAATGGGGTGGTGTACGGCGAACGCAAAGCTGTGCGCGGCAAAGGCATGGCTGACGTCGGCGGGCGCCACTAACCTCAGGGTGAGCGTCAGCGACGCTAGTGCTTGACTGCGCACGTGTACAGCCGCCAATCCGACTCCGAGGCGGCAACAGCAGCGATATACCCGGGACGTGGGGTGAACAGCTTGTGTGTGAGGTTAGACGGGCTGTTCGCGCTCGCTTGTCCCGACCAGACGCTCTTCCCTTCGGCCTTGAGACGTGCTTCTCTCACAACCCACGATCTCAGAAAACTCGCGTCACGCTGTTCAGGGTCGGTAGCGGCCAGAATTTTGACTTCGTCTTCCGACATGAACCGTTGAGCGACATCGAGCAGACGCCGGACCGGGCGTTCGTTCTCGACATCCACGCCTACTGGCCTGTCCGGTGCGAACGCAAACACCCCCAGCTCCCCAGAATGCGAGATGTTGAAGTTGATGTCGTGATCCGCCAGCGACGGCTTCCCCGCGCTTCCGTATTCGAACTTGAGGTCGTGCGCGGGGGTGCCCGTAAACCCGGATAGCAGATCCCGAAGGACTCCGCGAGCTACCACGAATCGCCGCGCAAGGACCGGCGGGAGATCCTCGGCGCGATGGCGCTCTTCGGGCGCGAGAGTACCCACGAGATCCGCGTAACGCGCGTCCGTCACTTCGAGCGGGGCCACCCAGACCTGCACTTCCTCCGTCATCAACTCAAGAGATCTCAACGATTTCCACCTCGGCGTTTCCGCCGGAAATTGTCAGCCGCGCCACGCTGGGCGCGAGATTGAAGCGTTTGGGACCCGCCGCCCCGGGATTCACGAACAGCCGTCCATCGAGCTTAGTCACCAGCGCACGATGCGTGTGACCGTAGACCACCACATCGGCATCGTAGCGTTCTGCCAGCCTCTGCGGTGTCGGACTTCCGCACTCATGGCCATGGCTTACGTGAAGACTGACGCCGCCGACGTTCATCACAATCGCTTCAGCAAGCTCTGGCTCGCCAAGAGGATCGGTGTTGCCGGAGACGGCTCGTACTGGCGCGATCAATCGAAGCTCATCGAGAATCTCCGATCCGCCTACATCCCCGGCGTGAAGAATGATTGCCACTCCCTTCAGGGCATCATGAACTCCGGGCCTCAACAGTCCGTGCGTGTCCGAAATAAGTCCTATGGAATGGGTAGCGAGGGGTACCATGACTCCTTCTATATATTACCAGCGGAATGCCGTGGCTACGACTTGTACTCCGACTGGGCCTGAGAGCGATCCGCCGGCCCCGGTTGGCGCTCGATCTGATCCGGGTTACGTGGCGTTTCAGGGCGACCAACTGGTACAGGCAGTTCCCTTTCCTTCCGCTCCCCGATCCGACCTATCTGCGCTGGAGGATGTACACCGCGTATGGGGATTATGGTGCGATACCTTCAGCGGCTGACGTAGAGCGCTACGCACGCTGGGCCAGCGCCAGCGAATGACGGAGCCAATGGCAAAATCCACTTCGCTCGAAGGCATGGTCAAGGCGCAAGCCTACGGACTCGGCTTCGATCTGGTCGGGATCACGACGCTCGGGGCGATGGACACCGCGCAAGCGTTTCAGGCATGGATCGACAAAGGCTACGCCGGCGAAATGGAGTATCTCTCACGCGGTGCCGCCAAGCGACGCGACTCGCGTCTTGTCTTTGGGGGCGCTACCAGCGCGATAGTAGTCGGACTCGATTACGGTGGCCGAGAACCACGCGGTCCTGTCGCGCGGTACGCGCGGGGTGACGATTACCACGACATCATGACCGAGCGGTTGAACGAGCTGCATCGATGGCTTCAGCTCGAGGTCGGTCGCCCGATCGCCGGGAAACCCTACGTAGATACCGGACCAATTCTCGAGCGCGATCTCGCTCGGCGCGCCGGGCTGGGCTGGTTCGGCAAGAACACGAATCTGGTGAACTCACGGCTGGGATCCTTCTTTTTTATCGGATCGCTACTGGTGGACCTCGATCTCGCTCCCGATGCGCCGTTCGAAGCCGATCGCTGCGGAAGCTGTACGCGCTGTCTCGACGCGTGCCCGACTGATGCGTTCATTGAGCCGCGGGTGCTCGACGCCACGCGCTGCATTTCCTACCTCACGATCGAGCTCAAAGGAGACATCCCCGACGCGTTCCACGAAGCAATCGGGCAGAACGTGTATGGCTGCGACATCTGCCAGGATGTTTGTCCCTACAACGTAAAGTTCGCGCGCGAGCTGCGGGAACCGGCGTTCTCTGCGCGAGCCGCCATCCGCGACAAGGATCCCGAGACGTTCGCACGCGACCTCCTCGCCATGGGCGACGAAGAGTTCCGCTCCGCATTCAGCAAATCCCCGATGAAGCGCGCCAAGCGGCGCGGACTCGCACGAAATGCGGCTGTGGTGCTCGGGAACAGCGTCTAGAAGTTCTTTGTCCAGAGAGCGATCACACCGCAGTTCGATCCCGGTCCGGCGAACTGTGCGGGCACTTCCGTAGCGTGTGTGTAGACCTCGACGCCCTCGAGCTGCGAGGGATTGACGATATCGTCGATCGATTCCCCCATCAGCGGAAAGCGGACGCCGTCGAGATAGACGGCCGGCTGGCAACCTTCGAGCGTTCGCACGATGTTGCCGAACCCGCGTGGTGAGGGCAGAACCTCGAGGCCCGGTACCGTCCGCAAGAGATCGGTCACGAAGAACGGACGCCGCTTCTGGATATCGTCGGACGTGATGAAGTATCCGAACCCTTTGCGTTGGGCGCGGTCGTAAAAACCGCTCAAGCGACCCGAGGTCCTGCGATTGTTCGCGACGATTGCTATCGGCCTCATCTGAACCACGCCCGCAAGCAGGCGCCATGTGATGTCGATCTCGTCCCCGTTCCCGAGCTCGATCGCGGGGGTCATCGCACTGATATACCCCGGAAGATCGGCACGCAAACGGTAGATGCCTGGAGCAGGAACACGGACCGAGAAACTCCCGTCGTTGCCCGTTTTCACCGTCGCGCCTACCGTAGCGTTCGTTGACGTCATTAGGGCGATAGTCGCTCCGGCGATGGGTTGGTCCGTGTACTGATCGAGCAGTTTGCCACGGATGGTCTGTGCGGTAGCCTGGTGCGCCGCGGTAATGAGGAGAAGGACTGCTGAAACTGCCGCAACTGCGATCTGCTGCCTGGTCGTGCGCATTGGATGGGCTCCTGTGAGTGAGCCCAATGTGATCGGCAGGCAGAAGTCGAGGTGTCGGACGACCAGGAGATGGGAGGTCTAACTCCCCGACATCTCGTCTGAAAGCGTTCTAGCTCGCCCGCCGCGCGTCGGGTATGAGATCCCGCACTGCGTTCCTCAGATAGTCGGAGACGTTCGCACCGGTTTTCGGATCCCACTCCGCGGCAAGCTCTGTCAGATGGGCGCGGCGCGCCGAGACGAGCCGGTCGTGGATCTCGCAGCCCGAAGGTGTGAGCTTCTCGCGTGCTCCCGCACCAGCTCCCTTGTCCGTTATAAGGTGACGAGTGCGGAGCTCCTCCAGCGCAGCTGTCACTCGCTCGGATGGAATGGCTCGATTCCGCGCGAGCTCGTAAGGATCGTAGCTCGGATGACGCTCGAGCTGTACCAGCAACCACGCAGCGAGCGGACTCAACGTCTCGCCGGCACGCTCAACGATTAGCGCAATGTGCTGACGCTGAACATCACGGTCGGCCAGCGACGACAGCGCGGCGTAGATCTGTGCGACAACAGCATCCTCGTCCGCCGGCCGCGCAAACGCTTCGCCAGCCTCGTTGCCCGCATCGCCAGCGGCCGCCGCGACTGTAGCGCGAAGCGGACGTTCGGGCAGAAGCCAGGTCAGGACGAAACCGATTCCGCAGACGATGGTCGCGACGAGGAACACCGTGTCGAGCGCAGCGGTAAATGCTTGCGCATAGGCGACGCGCGCGGCTGAAGGCAGCCGCAGCAGCGCCTGGACGCTCATGCCGCGCGCGGCTGCACTCGAGGACATTCCGGCCGGCATCACTCGCGCGAGATTCGCGCTCAATCGGCCAGCGAAAACAGCACCGAGAATTGCGGTGCCCAGTGATCCGCCGATGAGCCTGAACAATGTCGCGCCGGAAGTCGCGACTCCGAGATCGCGATAATCGACGTCGTTCTGCACCGCGATCACCAGCACCTGCATCACCATTCCAAGGCCGATACCCAGGACGAGCATCAACAGAGACGCGACCGCATTGCCGGTTGCCGGCGTCAATCTCGACAACATGAACAGGCCGACGGTCATCACGGCGGTTCCCAGCAACGGAAAAATCTTGTAACGGCCAGTCCGGCTGATAAGCTGACCGGACGTGATCGATGCCACCAGCATTCCACCCATCATCGGCACCATCTGCATTCCCGAACCGGTGGGAGTCACTCCTTTCACAACCTGCAGATAGAGCGGGAAGTAGGTCACCGATCCGAAGAGAGCGAAGCCAACGATCCATCCCACTGCGGAAGTGATCACGAATGTCTGCTGGCGGAACAGGTGCAGGGGCAGCACCGGCTCCGCGGCGCGGCGCTCGGCCAGCAGGAACATCACGAGTGAAAGCACGGAGATTCCGATCAATCCGATCGACATCGGTGACAACCACGGATAAGCGGATCCGCCAAGATCCGAGAGTAGCGTCACCGCGCTCAGCAACACGGCGAGCAGCGCCGCACCTACGTAATCGATGGAGCGTACTACACGTCGCGACGCCGACGGCAGCGTCGCGGCCAGCACCACCAGTGCCGCCACACCCAGTGGGAGATTGATGTAGAAAATCCACCGCCAGGAGAGATGCGTGGTGAAATATCCGCCCAGCAGCGGACCGGCGATGCTGGAGAGACCGAAGACAGCGCCAAAGATTCCCTGATACCGTCCACGATCCCTGGGCGGCACGATGTCGCCCACAACGGCTTGGGTCGTTACAGCGAGCCCCCCACCTCCCAGGCCTTGCATCGCGCGGAACACGATCAACTGCATCATGTTCTGGCTCAGTCCGCACAGCGCCGACCCGATGAGAAAGAGCACGATCGCGGACTGAAGCACGATCTTGCGCCCGTAGAGATCGCCTAGCTTGCCGTAGATCGGTGTCACGATCGTCTGGGCGAGCAGATACACCGTCACGACCCAGGCGAGATGCTCGAGTCCTCCCAGCTCGCTCACGATCGTAGGCAACGCTGTGGAGACGATGGTGGAGTCGAGTGCCGCGAGAAGCATCGCGAGCACGAGACCGCTGAACGCGATCAGTATCTGGCGATGTCCGAGTGGGGCTGGGGCGGACACGTCCGCGGGCATTATTGCCTTCTTGATGTCAGTCGGGAGTGTTGCAACCGAGGATCTTGAGCGCCAGGCAGGCAGCGCCAAACCCGTTGTCGATGTTCACGACCGCTACTCCGGGACTACAGCTGGCAAGCATCGTGTTCAACGCGACCATTCCGCCTTGAGCCACGCCAGTTCCAATGGATGTCGGCACCCCAATCACAGCCGCGGTTATTAGACCCGCGACAACGGCAGGCAGTGCGCCATCCATACCCGCCACCACGATGCACACCCGGCTTGCGGAGAGCTCCGGCAGCACCGATTGAAGCCGATGAATTCCGGCTACTCCGACATCGAAGTGCGTTGCCGTCGGTACGCCCATCGCCTCGAGTGTCGTGGCAGCTTCGAGTGCAACCGGGATGTCCGCGGTGCCGGCCGTAATTACCGGAACGGCAGGCATGTTCCTTTTCTGGCGCCCGTTCCGAACGGCCATCCGCGCCTCCGGATAAATCGTCGCGTGCTCGCTCAGCACCTGCATCTGGTCATCGCTGAGGCGGGACGCAATTCGCAGCTCCGTCGTGGCCTCGAAGACCTGCCGCAGGTGCGCGCTCGTCTTCCCCGGACCGTAGACGACTTCCGGAATTCCCGTGCGGGCTTCGCGATCGCGGTCCCAGCGGATCTGATTCATGTTCCCACGAGCGGCAACGAGAGACTTCCGCTCTGCAATCCGCCTAGATCGAGCGCGACGAACTTGAAACCGGCTCTTCTGCAGGCGCGGCGCAGCTCCCCTCTCAATGGATCCGTCACGACCCGCTCGAACAATTCGATGGGAATTTCCAGCCGCACCACTCCTTCGTGCCATCGCGCCCGTGCGGGCCAGATATCGTTCAGCCTCAGAAATTCTTCGACGGTCTCTATCTGCGCGAGGCGCTCCGGAGTGACCTCGGTACCGACCGGAACTCTGCTGGCCAGACACGGCGCGGCCGGCTTTTCCGCGTTGGACAGATTCCATTCCCGTGCGAGTGCGCGCACGTCGGCTTTGGAAAATCCCGCATCTACCAGCGGCGCTACGACGCCCCGTTCCATTGCCGCCTTCAGTCCTGGCCGGTGTTCACCCAGGTCGTCGACATGAGTTCCCACAAATATGACTTCGTCCGAACTCCTGGTCGCAGCGAGAGCCTGAACCGTGTCGTAGAGAGCGCTCTTGCAGTAGTAGCAGCGATCTCCTGAGTTGTTGCGATATCCGGCGAGATCCATTTCGTTGGTTTCGATTTCTTCGACCCGCGCGCCAATCTCTTTGGCAATTCGATGCGCATCCGCGCGCTCAGACGCGGCCAGTGATGGACTCACCCCGAGTAGTGCGACCGTATCCACTCCTGCGCGCACAGAAGCCGCCAGGACGACGGTGGAATCAATACCGCCGGAGAAGCAGACATAAGCCACGCGTTCTCGCGCGGCGGAACTGACTGCATCAAGAAGCTTCTGCCCGAGCCCCACCTCATTTCCCTCGCGGTGTTGCGTGTTTTCCGTTCGAATCATCGAGCGCGCTCAATACGCCCGAGCGAATCTCCGCCAGCGGGCGTGATGTCTCCTCGGCTGCTTTACGCAAATCATCGAACTCCGGCTTCGCACGCTTCGAGCCGTCGGGCAGCGTCGCCACCTTCACTCGAATATCCCGGCCGTCGAATCGAACCATCTTCGACTCCCGGGCAAGCGCGCTCCGCACCACGTCGAACGTCTTCACGCCAAGGGTTGTAAACGATTGGAAAATCCTCGCTTCGAGACGCGTACGATCCGCGTCCCGCACCAGTGCTTCCACGCGCGTTCCAAGCCTTCCCTTCTTCATCGTGGTGTGGAGCAGCACGACATCGAGCGCTCCCTCGGTCCTCAGCAAATCCGCTGCGCCAGCAAGCTCTTCGGGGGACATGTCATCGATGTCCGCGCTCAACACATGCAGATGCTCGGTGTGCACATGTTCCCCATGATCGTGGTGATCGTGGCTGTCCACCGTTGCGTCTCCAAGAATTATACGGAGCGCGTTCAGCTGTCCGTGGATGTCGCGTGTGCCTGCACCGTATCCGCTCTTCAACGGTTTGTACTCGTGAGGCGGCTCGCCCTTCGATAGAACCTTGAGCAGTGCAGCACCGGTCGGAGTGGTGAGCTCTCCCGAGCCTGGCGGACCGTGCCGAACGTTGAAACCTTCGAGCAGCCGTATGGTCGCCGGCGCGGGCACCGGTAGAACGCCGTGCGCGGTCTTCACGGTCCCCTCACCAAGTGAGACCTTCGTGTTGTAAACGCGCTCTATGCCCAGCAGCGCCGCGCCCCAGATGGAGCCGACAATATCCAGGATAGCGTCGACGGCGCCGACTTCGTGCAAATGCAGCTGGTCTGGTGCTACACCGTGGATCGCGCTTTCGATCGTCGCGATCGCGTCGAACGCCGCGTGGGCTAAACCTGCGACTTTTTCCGGGATCTTCACGGCATCGATCATCCGATGGATCTCCGAGACAGCCCTTCCATGCGGTTGCGGAGGGATCTCGAAATCGACCTTCATGCAGTGAACGTGCGACCGCTCCACGTCCTTTATCCGAACCTCGACCCCTGACAACCCCAACGTCGCCGGCAGTCGCTCGAGCCACGCCCTATCGAGCCCCACATCGACGAGAGCGCCGAGGAACATGTCGCCAGCAATGCCACTGGCAGGATCGAGGATCGCGACTTTCATCTGTTTGAAGTGAGCAAAAGAATTTGACGTCTCTCGTTCGAAGCTAGGCGATCGGCTTGCCGCGCTCAAGTTAAACGGGGAATCGAACTTGCACCCGCCCGGCGCATGACTCCACGATACGATGTTGCAATTGTCGGCGGCGGTCCGGCTGGCCTCTCCGCAGCGATCTGGCTCTCGCGATACCTACATAAGGTAGTGGTGGTGGATTCCGGCGATCCGCGCAACTGGGAAACCCGCGCCATCAACGGCTACCTCGGCAAACCCGGTATCCGCTCTCCGGAGCTGCGCGTGATCGGCAGAGAGGAAGGCACGAAGTACGGCGTGGAATACGTGGGCGGAATCGTCGACGAGGCAATCAACGAGACCGGCGAGCTTTTCGCGATCAGGCTCCGCGAGGGAACACTGATAGAGGCGCACCGCATTCTGCTGGCGATCGGAATCAAGGATGTATGGCCCGACATCCCGGGACTCGATCGCTGCTATGGCGAGACCATTCACGTATGTCCCGATTGCGACGGATACGAAACCCGGGACAGGAAGACCGTCGTGGTCGGCAAAGGGCGCAAGGCGGTAGGAATGGCGCTCGCGCTCACCACCTGGACCCGCCAGATAGTGATCTGCACCAACGGCGAGGAGCCCGACATGGAACAGAAGCTTCTCGATCAGCTCAAGGCCCTAAACATTCCGGTGCTGGATCAGCCGATCAAGTGTGTCGTCTCGAAGTCGAGCGAGATCAGCGGTATCGAGCTCGAGGGCGGAATGTCACTCGATTGCGAGCGCCTCTACTTCGCGATCGGCCAGTACCCAGCCGACGATCTCGGAGCGCAGCTCGGATGCAAGCGCGATGAGATGGGCAGGCTGGTCATCGACGAGCGCAATCACACGTCGGTGAAGAATGTGTATGCGGCGGGCGACATCGCGCCGGGCCCGCAGATGGCTATCGCGGCGGCCGCAAGTGGCGCCATAGCCTCGATCGCGATTCACGCATCCCTGATTCCAGAAACGAGGAAGCTCGCGCCTACCACTTCAACGTGATCGTCTGCGGCTTGTGCTTGCGGATGACCTGAAGCGTGACGGACTGATCGTCTGCGAGGCGGATCGCGCGGACCAGGTCGTTCGGGTTGTCGATCTTGATCTTGTCAGCCATCACTACGACATCACCACCTCGTAGTCCTGCTTCTCGGGCGATCGACCCCTCGATGACGTTGGCGACGAACACACCTTCCGGCTTGACACCGAGAACATCGCTCAGGTCGGTGTTGAGCGCAGTGAACTCGGCGCCGGCAAAAGGATAGACTCCGCGGCCAAGGCCCAAGGGAGGGACCAGAAGTGACGGCAGTCGGGCCGGGGGCGCGACGCGCATCCGTACACCAGATTGCTGGAGACCTCCTGCCGGGATTCTCTCCGGGGAGCCGTCTCGGAGAAAAGGCTCCTCGTTGGGCGTGACCTGCACGACGATTTTCTGCTCCCAGCCATCGGGCCGATGTCCGAGGACGCCACGCACGATACGGACTCCTTCGTTCCGTCTTACACGAAGCACGAACGGAGCTCCGGGCTTCAACCAATTGCTTAGCTGAAGGGTGCCGCCCCGCATGTCGTGCGAGTTGAACGTTAGGATTACGTCTCCCGCACGAACTCCAGCTGTCGCAGCCGGCGATCCCGGCTCGACATTGCTGACAACCGGATACCGCTCGAAGAACGCGTCGCCGCTCTGGTTGAACAGGGCTTCATCGGACAGCCGGACGCCCAGCCAGCCCGTGGGTGTTTCTATCGGCGACTGAGAATATTCCGTAGTCATCGTCTGCGCCCCCATGGCTCCGGCGAGCGCCAGCGATGCGACCAGCACCGCGGTAACGGGGCGCTTTCTCATTGCGGACACTTCTTTCGCTCTCACGGTACTAGAACCCCCGGAGCGCGAGTCCGACTGGTCGCGCTGCCATCTGCTGCGTCGCGACGCGAGCACCCATCGTCGCGAGATAGTATTGGTTGATCACGGGATCGTGCGGGGCCGTTTTGAGCGCGCTCTCCATTGCGCTATTGACCGTGTTGAGAGCGGCGAGCCTGGTGCGATAGATTTTCGAGCTGTCCACGGTGGTGGGTCCTGAGGACTTCGCAGCGATATAGGCGGACGCGCTCTGATATTCGGCGATGGCGCGTTCCAGCGCTGTCGAGGCATCGTCGACGGAAGCGAAATCCGCGACGCTACTCGTCGTCGCCACATCAGACGTTCCTGCATTTCCCGGTTCCCCCTTCCCGCTTCCCGCTATCTGCAGAGAGTCGGCGCCGGACTGAGCGGAGCTCGGTATCGCCATTGTTGTCCGGCCGATCGCGATTCCACCGACCAGCAGGAGCATGGCAGCTGCTGCCTGAATCCATGGTTGGCTTGCAACCCACGACCGCTGCGAGTCGCGAATGAGGCCTTCCTCTCGCGCCCGCGCGGCGATAGTGCGCCAATTGTTGAGCGGCGCCTGCTCTCGCGCTCGCTCCTGAGCGATGATCTGATCGAGTTGATCTTCAGACAGCGACATGTGCCTTCCCCTTTCCTGCTGGTATTGAATCGTCGACGAGATGCGCTAACATTTTTTTCAGTTTGGCCCGGGCCTTGAACAACTGGGATTTCGATCCGCCCGGCGTTATTCCGAGCTCTTCTCCAATTTCGCCGTGCGTATATCCTTCAACGTCGTGAAGCACGAAAACCGCTCTCGCTCCTGGCGACAATTTCGCCATCGCCTGCTCTATGGACTCCGCCAGGAACGTCCTGTCCGTGTCTTGCTCCGTGAGCGCGGAATCGTCCTCGATATCGGTCTCCAGCTTCGCGAGTCGCCTTATCTTCCGCAGCGCGTTGAGAGTCCGATTTACGGCGATCCGATGAGCCCACGTTCCGAACTGCGAGTCCCCTCTGTAGCTTGGGAGTGCCCTGAAGATCTGCATCCAGACCTCCTGCGAGACGTCCGCCGCCAGCTCCGGATCCCCGCAAAGCCTGCGTACCACCGCGTCGATGTGAGGCGAATGCTGCGACCAAAGCCGCTGCATTGCCCTCTCATCGCCGGCGATAGCGCGCTTGAGGTCGAGCTCGTCTAATGGCATCTCGGTCATATTTTTAGTCACTCTCC
>JAXDME010000089.1:0-13313 GCA_034666285.1 Gemmatimonadaceae bacterium
ATCACTCGCGTCAAATAGCGTCTGCTATTCTCCCGCGGCGTTCTCCGACGGCGACGGGAGCTGAGCGACACTCACATCGATCGGGAGTCTGACGCCGTTGTGAGTCTCCACCACGTCGAGAATGCCCTGCCAGACCTGTGCGAAGGCGTGCCCGACATCCGACGGCGCCTTATCCTTTGAGAATCCGCCGCCGCCCGAGATCCAGAACGGAGGATCGGTGGAAATTCCCGCCCCAGCCAACACTTGCTTGACATCGCTGTAGACGAGATTCGCGTTGAAGCTGTGGGCATAATAGGCTGGTTTGAACCGGCCATCCTCGACCACTCGCCTGGTCCACGCTCGATAATAGTCACGCATCGCCTGGGGCACGACGTCCATACGCTCGATGTCGAGAAAAATCACCGTTCCTCTCGCAAATCCCTCCGCCGCTGTTTTGGCGATAGCATCGTTCGCATCCGCAATTCCGCGGGATGCGCCGACGAACTGCGTCGAGCAGCTCGTGTTGCGAGAGGCGCGCGGTGAAACCATCACTCGCACCGGAACGCGCTTGTTGACGTAGCTCACCACTCGCTTGCCGTTACGCGTTTTGACCTGGCGCACGCGCTTGGTGGCAAATCGCGTTACCGCGACCTTCGCTCCAGGAGTTTTGCCCCAGGTCTGCTGACCCACATAGATCACGGCCATCCCCCAACCCATGCTGGAGAGCGTATCACGCTTTCCTTCCCAGGAGGAGTCGGTGTGACAGGGCGCGGAGAGGTAGTAGCCCACCCACTTGTACGGCTGGTCGCCCGTCTGCCAGGCGTGCATTGCGGCGTCGCCCGGATAAGAGAACGTGTCGAAGCCGAGATGCGGGCCGCTCGCCAAATCACTAGCGATATTGGCAGACGCTGTCGTCACCGCTTCGCCGATCGAAGGGGTGCTGATTGCAGAGCGTACCGACCCGTTCGAGACGACAAGTCCCGCAGAGAGCAGAGCTAGGATCGATCGCCATGCGATTTTTGGCATCGTGCTCCTCTGGTCGGAGGGTTCAAGGATGCGCGTGAGTAACTCGCGCGCAAAACAGGCGTCTTTGGTCATACCCTCCCAATTCAGATCGTTCCTCTGACCTCTGAGGCTGTCCGAGAAAAGTGACAATCAGGTGTTTACACAAGAGCTTGGCCGCGTAACACATTGAGAAATAATGGGTTACGGATCTGGCACGGGTGGTCTCGCTAATGCCTTCATAAGGCCCAACCTCTTCAGTGGAGTCGCTTATGATCCTGCGACGCTTGATGGGTCTCTCTGGAGTCCTATCGTATTTGTTGGCGCCGGTCAGCGTCGCCGCCCAGGTGGGCGGGGGCGTTGAGTTCTATGGAGCCTTGGACAATTCCGCGCCGGTGACGCGCACACTCGGCGGGCTCTCGCTCAGTGTGGGAACCCCGTTTGTCGGGATCCGTGGAAGCGGCGGTTTGGGAATCTCCTCGCTTTCCGCGCAGAACAGCTTCGGCCAAGGCTCCTCGAATCTCGTCTGGGCCACGGATGCGGACCTCTTGCTCGGACCAATGAACGCGGGTCTTGGTGAAGGCTTCATGCCCTACACGTTTGGTGGAATTGGGATGGAAAGTAGCGCCCAGCCCATCGGCTTTACCGACGCGATCCGGACATGGAGTTACGGCGGCGGCCTTCAACTGGCGTTGGGACACCTACTCTCGGTCAACGGCGAGGCGCGTTCGCGACACCTTGCCGCGCCAGCCTTTCCGGCGGACTCCCAATTTGTTCGCGGGCTCGAATACCGGGTGGGAATCGCATTCCATTTTGGCGGAGGTCGCCAACGGTCCTCCGTTTATTCGGGCCGAAGAGCCGAGGACTCTCCGCCTCCCGCGTCGCGTCCGGCGCGACGAGGTGGAATCTATTGGCCAACCAGCACGACCTCTGCGAGCGGAGGCGCTCGCAGAGTAGTGCCGGCTGCTGAGCGGTACATCGGCGTACCATATCGGTATGGAGGTACGTCACCCGAGTCGGGTTTCGACTGCTCGGGGTTCGTTCAATATGTGTATGGACAACAGGGCGTTGCCCTGCCGCGAACCTCACGACAGATGGCAGGGGCCGGCGTGGCCGTCGAGCCCTCGGCGCGATCTCTCGCTGTCGGCGACCTCATGCTTTTCTCTCAGGGTGGACGAATCAGCCACGTCGCGATTTATGCGGGCAACGGTCGCTTCATCCACTCGTCGTCCAGCGGAAAGGGCGTGCGGTATGACGATCTGAATACCCGCCGAGGCCACTGGTTCGCAGACCATATGGTTGCGGCTAGACGTGTGAGTGGTGACAGTCGCATATTTGGGAACGCATTTACCGGGGGTTCTTCGATCGCCTTCGATCGCTTCGACCCACCTGACAGCGCTCCGCCGCCACCCAAATGACCACTCGAAAAGATCAGCCAGGCCCGCCCGACGACGTCGAGAAACCACATCCACTTGCGGTGGAATCAGGTGGCGATGGCACTTCCGCGCCAGTGAAGGTCCGTCTGAATGATCCGTGGAGTGATCTTCTCCGAGTCGCTGACAAGCGCAGCAGCTCGGACTCTCCACGCCGATCTTCCTCGGCGCTTGCCCTTCTGGACGATATGAAGGGCATCCTGCAGTGGGACTAGCTGCGCTCAGGACGTCTGTGTCGAATGCGGTGACTGACCCGCAAGTCTGATCGATTGTCGCGGTCGTCGGGAGTGGAATCATCCTCACCCGCCCGGATCCAGCGAAGAACCAGTCCAACCGCATCGTCGTCCGTCAAGCGATTCCGCACCCTCGCGGGCGTAAGGCCGAAAACGCTGACCCAATGGTGCGAGAAGATTCGCGCTGTCTTGTATCCCAGCTTGATCGAGACGTCCAGGACAGAGTAGCCAGGGTCGCGCAGATAGCCGAATCCGCGCAGGACTTTGGCGGCAATGAGAAGGCGCTTCGGTGAACCGAGGTGTGCCGCGTCGAGATTGCGGTAAACGCTCACGATAGCAATCCCCTCCATCGCGAGGTCGAGTGCACTGGTATAGCGGTGCGGCTGCTCGAAAAGGTTCTCGATCGTGACATATAGCTGTCGAGGGAGCAACCTGAGGGAGCCACTGAGCTCCTCGATCACGCGGTGGGTAAGCGAGTTTCCCTGGACCTGCTCGACCCGCTCCCGAAATCGATCAGGCGCATCATCAAAATGGTGCAGGACCACGTCCTCGAGCCCCAGCTTCCCAAGCTGAGCAATCGCCTTGAACGCGGGCGCATGCAGGGTGACGTACGCTATCAGTGGTAGCGACGGATACCGCTTGAGCAGGCCTGCCACCGCGCTGACGCTCAGTGTGCCGTCGGCCGCCGGGTCGAGGATGACCACATTCACCGGCTTTCGCCGGATGAACGATTCGAGTTCCTGCCAGGATGAAGCGACTAAAAGATCCGGCTCGTCAACGAAAACGTGCCTGACGTGGGCGAGTAGTCGGGGGGGTAGGAACGCCGCAATGCTTGGGGCGATCGCGCTCATGATTCTATGAAACTGGCGCGATATGATTGCGGGCGCGAGGGGTTAATGATAGGAAAAGTGCTGTTTATGATATAAAACAGACATTTTCTGATAAGAAAATGCCATTTCGGCACCGGCTGACGCCCGTACGTTGGGCATATCAGTCAACCCCGACATTTCCTTCTCAGGAGTTTCCCCATGATCCGCCGCAAACTGCTCGTCGCCGCCGCCGTCATCGCTTCCGTCGTTCTCACCGCTTGCTCGGACATGACCGCTCCGAAAAACGCTTGCCCGATCGTCAACGGCTCGCAGGTCTGCACGCAGTAAACTTAGAGCGCGGGCTGCGGGTCATGTCTATCCCGCAGCCACCGCGGCCTTGCGAAGCTCCGAAATCGCCCGAACGACTGTCCCGACGTCGTCGGGCAGCCAAGCCGGAGGCGGAGTGAAATTCGGGACCGAACGGGGAGCTGAGCGAACCCCCGCCAGTGCATCTTGTGCCTTAAACGCGGTCTGATGAATCTGATTCGATTCGGCGAATCTTACAGCTTCCTCGAGCGCCTCGATCGCTGTTTCCTGGCGACCGAAACGACTAAGGCCTTCTCCCAAGAAAAGCAGATAGTGCGACCGAATCCAGGGTCCAAGCGGCGCCCGAGCTAGTTCGCGGGCATATTCGTCAAACGCATCCTCCATCCCATCGAAGCTTGCTAGCTCCATTAAGTTCAACGTGGCCGACCAGCGAACCATTTTCGACTGAGCGGTCGCGGTAAGAACGAGGTGAGCCTCGCGTGCCGGACCGTACATGCCCAACAGCGTGAATATCGCCGCGATGTCTCCAAGAACGACATCCCTCTCAGCAGGTTTCGCCGTGAGATTCAAAGCCTCATACGCGAGCTTGAGGGCTTCGGTGTGCTCTCCTCTCCGGGAAGCGAGCGCAGCACGGCTATGAAGGGCCCGACTTTGGATTTCAGGTAACGCCTGGTCACGCGCCTGCACAATTACGTCATCAAGAATTGTTTCCGCTTGCGGGAGGTTGCCTTTGGCGAGGTAGGTGTTGGCTATACCAATCTGGACCGTGAGCAGGCCGGGGCGATCACCCAAAGTGTCGGCAATATAGGCTGCCTGTGAGTACGCTCGGGCGGAAGTTTCCCACTCGCCGTTGCGGCGCGCGGCGCCGCCGACTGCCACATGAGCTTCTACGGCTAGGCGGGCATTACGTTCCGGTCGAGCAACGCCCGCAACGGTTGAGAAGACGTCGGTAGCCAAAGCCCAATTCGCTTCGTAGTCGAGCGCGCGGCCGTATCCCATAAGCGCAGAGCACACGGTGTCATCGACTTTGTTGCGTGTTGTGATCTCTTCGAGCACGCAGGTGAGGACGCCTCGAACCGCATCCCCTTCGCTCATTTCTTCGATCGCTGTGCGAACGGCGTGCAGCTGCGCCCAATTCGCAGGAGCGCTCTTAGGCCCGGCCGGGTCGTAGGTATCGACGAGCCGCAGGACCGAAAGTCCGGCGAATACCGAACGCCAAGAAGCACTGTCCTCCTGCATTGAGCCGAGCGTATCGAAGTAAATCTGATGCCGGATCATAGGGCCTTTAGTAGCGTTTTTTGGCGTATTTAAGTGCCTTAAAATGCACCTTTATGTCTACTATTGAAATGCCTGTTTCGTATCAATGGAGGGTCATTTTCATATCACCCGCAAAGGGGTTAACCCCCAATAGAGAGGCTTAAGGGCCGTTTGAGACTCCGTCCCTCGGTATGCGCTGCGCCCCGGGGATGTACCAATTCCCGAGGTCTGCCCACCATGCGTCGGGCCTCATCCAGCCGGTCTGAATGCGCCTGTGGAGCCCGATGACTGCCCGGGGCTCGTATAGCCAGACGGCGGGCGCATCCTCATTGATTGTGGCGTACGCACGGGTGAACCGGTCCCTTGCGTCCCCCGACTCCGAGAGCAGAGCACTATCGAGCTGCGCGTCGAAAGTCGGGTTTTCATACGAGCCGAAATTCGTGCCGTCCTTGTTTGCCCCGATGGAACTCCATGCGAGCCTGGTCCCATCCGGACTAGCCCCTAGATGCCAGGCACCGAGTACTGCGTCGAAGCTGCGCGCTTGCTGCCTGGCCATTAACGCTGAGTTGTCCATCTGTTCGATGTTCACGCGTACGCCTGCACTTCGCAGTTGTTCCTGCAGTAGAACGGCGAGGCGACGCCGGTTTTTGCTCGATGTGGGAATGAGGAGATTGAACGCGAGCTCTCGTCCATTCTTCGAACGGATTCCGCGCGCATCGCGCCGCGACCAGCCAAGAGAATCGAGACTAGCACGCGCAGCGGCGGTGTCGAAGGAAATCTGAGATACCAATGTGTCCGTAGTCGGGAATGCTCTCACTGTAGGACCCACGGCAACTCGCCCTAGCGTATCGAGCACATTCTTTACGAGTTCATTGCGATCGATGGACATGGCGAGAGCACGTCGCAGCGCCCTGTCGCCAAAGATCGGATGCGGCCGCGAGCTATTCGCTGGGTCTCGCAGATTGAACTGAAGGAATGCGTAATCAGTGCCGGGCAGAATGACCGCTCGAATGTTTGGGTGTCGTGCCAGCTCGGGGAGATTCTCCGCGGTGAGTCCTTCAAACAGATCTGCGTCGCCGCTGAACAATCTGGTTACGGCAGTCGTGAACTCGGGCGAGACGCTCCAGATCACGCGATCGAGCTTGGGTCTACCGCGATAGTTCGCCGAGTCCGCGACAATCTCAAGAGAAGCCCCTTTGTCCCAGCGGTGTAACTTGAAACGCCCAGAGCCAATTGGTGGAGGAGTAGAGTCTCGAAGCTTTGCCGCCGAAAGTCTTTCCAGCTGGTGCGCCGGAAGTATCAGCAACTGAGCGGCTGCGTCGAGGAATTGTGTCGGGAGCCTCCGGTGAAACCAGAAAACAGCGGTGAGCGAATCGCTCGTCGTAACCGAGTCGATGTTCGCCAGCTCCGAGAGGAACTCTCCGCCGAGCGCGGGATTCCTGTTGAGCGCGAACGTGAACTGCACATCATGCGCGGTCACCGCTTTTCCGTCGTGCCACCGTGCGTGCGGATTGATATGAAACGCAAGCGACAATGAGTCGGGCGACCATCGCCAGCCGTCGGTCAGCTGCGGACGAAAACCCTTTTCGCCGCGGGTATTCATCTCGGGTCCGACGTCAGCCAGGTAGTCGTAAATCTGCTCGGAGATCTGCTTTCCCTGAGTCGTGCGTACAAACGGCGGAAACAGAGTGCCAGGATCGGCGGTTGTTGAGATGACCAGCGTTCCGCCTGCTTCACCCGTAGCATTGCCGGAATGTTCGGAGCATGCGGGGACACACAGCACGAGCAAACCAACGAAGGCTTTTCTCATGGCGGACAAAGGTAGCGATGCTATTTGCGCTTGGAAGCCGTTAAACCACTTAGTGATAGAAAACTGACAGTCGATGAAACGGAATCGACATTGCCCAGCTTGCGTGCCGGTGAAAACATGTATGATACATGGCAGAAGCCGCTACGAAGCAAACGGGCGCGATGCCCACCTTTCAGGTGGCGCAACTCCGGCGCGACGGTCAGGACGTGATAATCGTTCCAGTCGATCGATCGTTCGGTAAGCGGTCGCCTGCCGAGCAGGCGCGAATACAGGAGGCGTTTCAGCGCAGCGCGGCTGCGGCCGAAATCCCTGGTGTCATAGTTCCCGTGTGGGAAGACTCTTCCGGAAGAATGGCTTTCCGCGCTCCCCCACCGTGGCATGAGTTCTTCAAGAGCATAGACATGGTCTATGTCGCAACCGCGCTGAATCGAAGCCTTAGCCTCGAATAGCGGTTGTTCGGCGGGTCTTCGCGGAGACCCGCCATTCCCAGGTTGAATCGCGAGCCGCGTGCGGTGATACTCCGGTGATGAGATCTTCACTGCCGCGCAACTATCGGACGCTCGAGCTCGTTGTCGTCGCACTCGTGACTGCCGCATCGCCCATGAAAGCGCAGCACGGCGGCCACGCAATGAGCGCGATGTCGATCGATACTCTTACGACCAGCCCCACCTCGCCAACTCGCTTCGTTCGTGACTCGGCTGTCGTTGCCGACTCGCTGTTGAAGTTGTGTCGGCCGCAGATCGCCCGCTCCATCGACGTCTATTCGACCTGCCTCGGCGATGGGATTGCGTCGCTTTCGTCCGCTGGCAATATCGCGCTGGCGATGGGCACTCTGGATCTGATAGTTCACGCGGATCAGTCACTCGTCCTGCTCGGTCATCCTCTCGCGCACGCACTCGGCTACGCGGTCCGATCGACACCCGCGACCGCGACGCGACTCTTATCCGAATGCGATGATCGCTATCAGTCAGGCTGCTACCACGGAATCCTGCAGAGATACTTCGACGCGCGCATTGGAATGCCGATCGCCCAGAATGTGCTCGTTGCGCCCTGTGACGGACTCCGTGGTACGCGCGAGCAGTTCCGCCTGTTCGATTGCCTGCACGGTGTCGGGCACGGCCTGATGATGTACCACCGCTACGACGTCAACGCGTCGCTCAAGGATTGCGACAGACTCGCTGCCGACTGGGATCAGCGAAGCTGTTACGGCGGAGTGTTCATGGAACACAATATGGGCGCGCGGATGCAGTCGTTCGGCGATGGTAAGTTCGGAATGCACCGACATTCGATGCCAGCTCCGTCGGTGGTCCTGTTCAAGCCCAAGGATCTGCACTATCCCTGCGACGCCACGCCATTGCGATACAGGCGGGAGTGTTATGACCTGCAAGCGGACCTGATACTTCCAGCCGTAAAGCAGGACTACGAGAAGGCGGCAGAAGTATGCGACGGCGCGGGGACACCCGATCTGATGCGCTCGTGCTATCTCGGTCTCGGGCGGAACGCCTCTGGGGCGTCGGCGTTCCAGTACTCGGGGATAAGAAAACGTTGTGATCGATCGTCGGCGAATGGCGTCGCGTTCTGCTATGAAGGGGCAGTGCGACATCTCGCGTACGCTCCGAGCGAGCTGCCCCGTGGGGTCGCGTTCTGCAAGTCGCTTCCAGCCGGCGATACCCGAGCGAAGTGCTGGGACGGCGTTGGACTGCAAGTAGGAGGATTCTTTGCGGATGCGGTGTCGCGGCGGCGGGCATGTCTGACAGAGAATGCTGAGGACGTCGCGGCCTGCGTGCAGGGCGCGGGTGTGACTGTGGGCCCGACCAGAGAAAATCACTAGACAGGTGCGCCCAGTGCATCTCCTGAGCGTGCTCGACCAATCCCCGATATCGGAGGGAGCGACGGGAGGTGACGCGCTGCGGAACAGCATTGACCTGGCGCAGGTCGCCGAGTCACGAGGTTATCATCGGTATTGGATCGCCGAGCACCATGCGACGCCGATGCTGGCAAGCCCGAGCCCGGAAGCGCTGATAGGTCCGATCGCAGCGCTCACGTCGAGGATGCGCATCGGCTCTGGCGGCGTGATGCTACCGCATTACAGTCCCCTCAAAGTGGCCGAAACGTTCAGTATGCTCGCCGGACTTTTCCCGGGTCGAATCGATCTCGGCATTGGCCGAGCCGCCGGGACGGACCCGCTAACAACGTTTGCGCTCCAGCGGGACAGAAGACAAGGCGCCCCCGACGACTTTCCGGAGCAGCTGCAGGAGCTCCGTGGGTATCTGGAAGAAAATCTCCCGACCGACCATCCGTTCGCGCGCCTCGCGAAGCTGCCAGGAAATCCTGAAACTCCGGAGATATGGTTGCTCGGCTCATCTCCGCAAAGTGCGATTTGGGCGGGCGAGCTGGGGTTGCCGTACGTGTTTGCGGACTTCATCAATTCCGAGGGGGCACACATCGCCGAGCTGTACCGAGAACGTTTCACTCGTTCGCCGCAGTTACAGGAGCCTAGGGTCATGGTGGCAACGTGGGCGCTGTGCGCTGATTCGCATGAGGAAGCAGAACGTCTTTCAACAAGTAGCAGGATGGCGCTCTCGTTGCTGCGCACGACGGGAAAGACGATACGGGTGCCGACGGTTGAAACAGCAACGAAATTTCTCGAAGAGCCGGCCGGATCACTCCCGATCGCGCGTCGCCGCCGCATGACGATAGGCACGAAGCAGACGGTGCGCGAGGGACTCGATGCAATTGCCGGCGATTACGGAGCCAACGAAATCATGATCGTGACTATAGCGCACAGCCACGAAGCGCGTAAACGGTCGTACGAGCTGATTGCTGAGGCGTTCGAGCTGCAACCAACGAGCTGAGAGGAAAAGTGGACACCAGGCCAATAGGTTCTCTCGCGGTTTCCGTAGTCGGAGTCGGCTGCAACAATTTCGGCGGACGTATCGACGAGAAGCGCACCAAGGAAGTAATCGACGCTGCCCTGGATGTCGGAATAACTTTTTTCGATACCGCTGACATGTATGCGAATGGCAGGAGTGAAGAGCTGCTTGGGCTTTACCTAAGGGCGCGACGCCGGAACGTCATCATTGCCACCAAGTTCGGGAATGAGATGGAGGGTCAGGGACGCGGCGCCAGGCCGAAGTATGTGAAGCGGGCGCTTGAGGCGAGTCTCAAAAGGCTGAAAACCGATTACGTCGACCTCTACCAACAGCACATACCCGATCCTGATGTTCCGATTGCCGAGACCTTAGGCGCGCTCGACGCCCTGGTGAAAGCAGGAAAGGTGGTCGAGATCGGATGCTCCAACTTTTCGGCGGCGCAGCTCAGAGAAGCGCGAAAAGCCAACGATGCGCGGCCGGGATCCGCGCGATTCGTCAGCGTCCAGAACGAGTACAGCTTGCTCCACCGCGAGCCCGAAGAAGAGGTGTTTGGAGAGTGCGCCCGTGAAGGGATCGCGTTTCTTCCGTTCTTTCCCCTCATGAGCGGGCTGTTGACGGGAAAATATCGAAAGGGACGTCCGATACCACAGGACACGCGGGTCGCCAAGTACGAGCGGTATGGAAAACTATTGACTGGTGAGAACCTCGACAAAGTCGAAGCCCTTACCAAGTTCGCCGAATCCCGGGGACGAACCTTGCTCGAGCTGGCCTTCTCATGGCTGCTGGCGCACCGCGTCGTAGCGTCGGTCATTGCGGGCGCTACCTCGGCCCAGCAGGTGCGCGACAACGTGGCAGCGGCAGATTGGAATCTCACGCCGACCGACCTCGAAAAGATCGATTCACTGCTCCGAGCGGCTGTATAAGGCGTTAGGGCTCAATGGATTGGCCTGAGGAAGCGCGGCCGCAACGACCTTCGCGGGTTCGCAACTTGCGCCATGTTCGCGTGTACTTCCAATCAACAACTCAACAATGGAGCAACAGTGAATCGTTTCGTTCTTTCAACTTTCCTTGTGTCGGCCGCGGTCATGGCCGCCGCTACGCCTGCGCGCGCTCAGGGCTACAACCCTTTTCAGATTGGCGCAGCTGGCGGGATCGCCTTTCCAACGAGTGATCTCGGGAACGTGGCAAACACGGGTTACGACATTGCCGTCATGGTGGGATACAAGCCGCAGTTCACACCGATCGGTGTACGGGCGGAAGCTGCATACAACCAATTCGGATCCCAGGTTTTCAACGGCAATGTGAACATTCCGGCCTTCACGGGGAATCTGGTGTTCGGGCTGCCGATGGGAACTCTTTCGCCGTATGCCATTGGCGGCGCTGGTCTCTATCGCACCAACGTCGACGTGACCGGCGGCGGGAGCGCGGGAGAGAACCACTTCGGGTTCAACATTGGCGGCGGAATAAAGATTCCGCTCAGCACAAGCTTCGAGACGTTCGTCGAGGCCCGCTACAATCGCGTGACGATCAACAACGGCGGCGGCGGGAGCAGCAGCCTCAGCTTCATTCCGGTCACAGTCGGGGTGATGTTCTAACGATTGCCGCGCAGTAAATAAAAAAGCCAGTCCGTTTGGACTGGCTTTTTTATTTGCTGCTGGATTTTATTGAACCGCGTTTACCATGTCGAAGATCGGGAGATACATGGCCACGACCATGCCTCCGACCACGACGCCGAGGAATACGATCATGATCGGCTCGAGGAGCGAGAGCAGGTTGCTCACCGCGGCATCGACTTCTTCGTCGTAGAAGTCGGCAATCTTGGACAACATCTCGTCCAGACCACCGGTTTGCTCGCCGACCGCGATCATCGAGATGACCATGGGCGGAAAGACCTTTGACTTCTGGAGGGGCTGGGCGATCGTGTCGCCGCCGGCGATCGAGGAGCGAGACTGCATGATCGCGTCCTGGATGACGCGGTTACCAGCTGTCTTCGCCGTGATCTCGAGTCCTTCGAGAATGCTCACGCCGGAACTGATGAGGGTTCCAAGCGTGCGGGTAAACCGTGACACGGCTGATTTGCGGAGAACGTCACCAAGAACCGGCACGCGCAACATCATCCGATCGATCACGAGTTTGCCGTCATTGGTGGCGTAGTACTTCTTGCCCATATAACCGCCGCCGATGATGATGGCGCCGATGACCCACCAGTACGCCTTGAGGAAGCCCGAGGCGCCGATGACGATTCGCGTCGGGAGCGGAAGCGCCATGCCGCCGGAGGCGAACATTCCGGCGAACACCGGGATGACGAAGATCAGGAGGACCACGACCGCGATGCCGGCGACGCTCATGATGACCGTCGGATAAATCATGGCTCCCTTCACCTTTCTCACCAGGGCGTCGTTCTTTTCAAGGAACGTCGCCAGACGCATGAGAATCGTGTCCAGAATACCGCCTGCTTCACCGGCGGCGACCATGTTGACATAGAGGTTGGTGAACGCGCGCGGGTGCTTGGAGAGTGCATCCGCCACCGTGTTACCAGACTCCACGTCGAACACCACTTTCTTGGTGACTTCGGCTAGCGCCTTGTTGTCTGTCTGCTCGGCCAGAATCGTCAGGGCCTGCACGAGAGGCAGACCAGAGTTGATCATGGTCGAAAACTGACGTGTAAAAATGACGACGTCGCGTGTCTTGATCGACCCTTTGCCGACTTTCTTGCTGGCATCCTGATCGATTTTTACGACGCTCAGCCGCTGCTTTCTGAGCTGGGCAATTACGTCATCGCGAGAAGAAGCGTCGATCGTCGCGGTGCGCAGATCGCCGTTGAATGCTCTCGCCGTATATGTGAATGTAGCCATGAACTAATCCTCTCCTAACGTCTCGCTGGGGAGCCCGATGCGGGCCCACGTGTGGCTGCCGGCTTTCCGGCGGGGGGCTGGCCGGTCTTGCCTTCGTCTGCCGGATCCAGCTGGCCGATCATGCGCTGGAACTCAGTTGGGTCTCCGCTCACGCGCAGGCACTCTTCCGCCGTCACTTCGCGGTTCATATAGAGGACGTACAACGCATCGTTCAGCGTCTGCATCCCCCACTTCTTGCCGGCCTGCATCGACGAATAGATCTGGTGGACCTTGTCGTCGCGGATCAACGCGCGAATCGCCGGAGTGACCACCAGGATCTCGGCGGCCATGACGCGACCTTTACCTTGCGCCTTTGGCAACAAGGTTTGAGTCACGATTCCCTCGAGCACGAACGCGAGCTGCGCGCGCACCTGTGACTGCTGGTGCGACGGAAATACGTCAATGATACGGTTGATAGCCTCGGCCGCCGAGTTCGTATGGAGCGTCGCGAAGGCGAGGTGACCCGTTTCGGCGATCGTCAGAGTGGCGGCGATCGTCTCGAGGTCGCGCATTTCACCGACCAGGATGATGTCCGGATCTTCGCGGAGCGCGTATTTGAGGGCGTTGGCGAACGATTTGGTGTCGCTGCCGATCTCGCGCTGGTTGATGATGCAGCTCTTGTGCTTGTGAATGAACTCGATCGGATCTTCGACGGTGATGATGTGTCCCTTACGCTCGGTATTGATCTTGTCGATC
>JAXDME010000090.1:0-5236 GCA_034666285.1 Gemmatimonadaceae bacterium
GATCGGTGACGTGAAGCTGGACCTGCCGACGATGATGAAGCGTAAGGAGAGCGTCGTCGGACAGAACACCAAGGGGATCGAGTTCCTGTTCAGGAAGAACAAGGTCACCTGGGCGAAGGGGCGTGGCACTCTGAAGAAGGGGAACCTGGTTGAAGTTCTCGGCGCCGACGGAAACATTGAGTCGTATCGCGCGAAGAACGTGATCATCGCGACCGGGTCGGTACCGGTCGAGTTGCCATTTCTGAAGTTCGACGAGAAGCGGGTGTTGTCGAACATCGGCGCTCTGACGATCCCGGCGGTGCCGAGGCATTTGCTGGTGATTGGCGGCGGAGTCATCGGGCTCGAGCTGGGCTCCGTCTGGCGCCGGCTTGGCGCGAAGGTGACGGTCGTCGAGCTCATGCCGACGATTCTTCCCGGCAACGACGAAGAGATCATCAAGGAAGCCGACAAGGTTTTCCGGAGGCAGGGGCTCGACATCCGCGTTGGGACGAAGGTGACGGGTGCAAAGGTCGAGGCCGATCGGGTTCTCGTCGACGTGGAAAAGGACGGGAACAAGGAGACGCTCGACGCCGACTACGTGCTCGTCTCGGTCGGGCGGAAGTCGTCACTGACGGGAATCGATGCTGCTGCGCTGGGGCTCAAGTTGGGAAAGCGCGGAGAGATCGCGGTCGATGCGCAGCTCCTGACCAATCTGCCCAACGTGTACGCGATCGGTGACGCGGTGGGCGGCAAACTTCTCGCGCACAAGGCTGAGGAAGAAGGTGTGATTGCCGCGGAGGTGATCGCGGGGCACAAAGTGCACATGGACTACAAATCGATGCCGTCGGTGGTCTACACCTGGCCGGAGATCGCGACGGTTGGATTGGCCGAGCACGAAGTGAAAGAGAGCGGGCGGAAATACAAGGTGGGGAAATTCCCCTTCACCGCCAACGCGCGTGCGCGCACGTCGGGTGAGACGAGCGGGTTCGTGAAATTCATCGCGGACGCGGAGACCGACGAGCTGCTCGGTTGCCACATGATCGGCGCGAACGTGTCGGAGATGATCCAGGAGGCGGTGCTGGCATTCGAGTTCCGCGGATCGTCGGAGGACATCGGCATCACCGTGCACTCGCATCCCACGCTCACCGAAGCGGTGAAGGAAGCCGCGCTCGGGGTGCTCGGCAGATCGATACATATATGAGTGGGAAGCCGGAAGCGGTAAGAGGGAAGCGGGCACCGCTACAGGTCTCTGAGAAGTAGCGCGGCGATGAACAGGGCAATCAGGCCGATGGTCGCGGCCGACCGCGGCGGCGTCTTCAGGATCCTCGAGAATGCGGGGAATTTCACGCCTGAGGAAGTTGCGACTGCGCTGGAGCTGATTGACGAATGGCTCGATCTTGGGGAGCACAGCGGATATCTCACCTACGTCCTCGAGTCCGAGGTCGACGAGTCGAAGGAAGTCCTCGGCTATGTCACGTTTGGTCCGACGCCGCTTACGGAAGCGACGTACGATCTGTACTGGATCGCGGTGGACAAGTCGAAGCACCGCGGTGGCGTCGGAAAGCGGCTGATGAAGTTCACCGAGGAAGAGATCACTCGGCGCGGCGGAAAGTTGCTGCTCATCGAGACATCGTCGCAGGAGACGTACGGCGGGACGATCCAGTTCTATGAGCGCACGGGATACGCGCTGGTGGGAAGGATTCCGGAGTACTACAAGCCTGGCGACGACAAGCTGATTTTTGCCAAGAGACTGGCGACTCCTGCAGTCGTCGACGCGGCGGTCAACAACGACGAAACCGTCAAGCCGCCGAGTTCGGCGACTCCCGCGGTTTTCTGATTTCACGATAGCGAACAAGATCGAATACTTAGACCTTCTCAGTTGAGCCCCAGATGCGCGGTGTGAAAGTGTTCTGTTGGTCGCTCGCAGCTGCAGGCCCATTGCTCGTCGCGCGACCCATGCAGGCTCAGATCCAATCCACACAGTCCGAGTCGGAGCGAGCGGCCAACTTCGATCGCTTGGATCGCACCTCACGAATGCTGATCTCGACGGTCCACTGTGCCCGCCGAAGCGCACAAGCTCGGGCGGATGGCCTCTTCGGTCCGCCCGATTCACTTGGGCAAAGGGGACAGTGTCTGCGAAAGGATGGACGAGCGTTCGGTGTGTTCTTCACGCCAGACAGCACTTTCACCAAAGCGCAGCAGCTTCGAGTCCTGGACATCGCGAGCGGGGTGCGGTATCTGGAGCGGGTCGACACAACCGCGATCCTTGCCGAAGCACGCGCGACGCGGGATGCCTTGCTCAAAGGATTTCCGTCGTTCCAACATGGAAAGCGCCAGTTCGTCCCTGTCTCGATGCGCTCGGACGGTGACAGTATAGAAGTGTGGCTCCTGCCTCTTGGACTGTTGATGGGCCGGGCACCATCGACAGTTGGAGGCGAACGGGGGTTCATCTATTCGCCAGATGGCCGCACCCTGGCTAGGGAAATAGACGCGTTCGATCGACAGCGGGCGATTGCAATTCCCGACACGGGAAGAGTGGAAATCCTGAGTCGAGAGGATGACCTTCCATTGGTATCGGAGCTGATCGCGTTGAACCTTCTCCATGATCAGGGGCGTGAAGTTCAACTCGTCACAAAATCATTCGCTGCCCACCTCATCGGACCCGCTTCGAGCTCGACCTGGATTCAAATTCGCCGTCGGTAGTGCATGGCCGTGTGCTTGCAGCTGAAATCGGATGTTAGAACGGCTAAAGTCTGTTTTCTCGAGGGAGGGTACATGACCAGATTCGTCAGGATCGCCAATGTCTGCGTTCTCGCTCTGACAACCGCTTGTGGTGGTTCCAACGTCACGCAACCGCCTGGCACAAGTCTCCCGATGGTCCGGCTGCGCAGCGAACCGTACTCCTTCACGTTCAATAGTGGCCTGGATAGACCGGCGCGCCTTGTGGTGCGCGACGCTGTGACATGGCGGGCAATCTGGAATCAGATATATGCTCGTCAGTCGCCTGTGCCAACGCTCCCATCGATCGACTTCTCGAGCGAGATGTTGGTTGTCGTTGCGCTCGGCTCTCATTCGACCGGCGGATACAGCATCCTGTTACGGGGGGCGTCCGAAGGCGCGAATAACGGAATCGCGGTGATCGTGGATTCCAATTCGCCTGGATCCAACTGCTTCGTCACTGAGGCATTCACGCAACCGGTCGACATCGCCCGCCTGCCACTGCGCGATGGCGCTGTCAGTTTCGTCGAGCGAACACACGTATCTCAGTGTGGGTGACCGCAGGCGGTGACGTTACTTCCGCCCACGTTGTGGGTGAGGATTGACCTACTGAAGGCGGCCTCACTCTCCGCGCAGAGCACGGCCAATACGACCTACGACCGTGTGATTGTCGGCGGGCGCGTGCTCGATCCAGCGTCCAATCTCGACGGGGTTCGCAACATCGGGCTCCTCGACGGACGAATAGCCGCCATCACGACCGAAGACATTCGCGGCCGAGAGAGAATCGACGCGCGCGGACTCGTCGTCGCACCCGGGTTCATCGATCTTCACGATCACGGACAGACGGCCGAGACGTACCGGCTCCGATCGCTGGACGGCGTGACGACAACGCTCGAGCTCGAGCTCGGAACGTCGGATGTCGCTGTGTGGTACCGCGAGCGAAGGGCCGGCCAGCGAATCAACTATGGCGTCAGTATTGGCCACATCAAAGTGAGGATGGCGGTCATGCACGACTCCGGCAGCTTCATGCCGGTAGGCGACGGAGCCTATCGCGTCGCGTCGCCTGAACAGAGTGGCGAGATAACGCGACTAATCGACCTTGGTCTCAGTGAGGGAGCGATCAGCATCGGCGCAGGATTCCCGTACACACCGGCGGCAACGCGCGAAGAGCTGTTGGCTGTGTTCCGCATTGCCGGGATGACCAACACATCAATCCATCTGCACATTACGCCCGGCCCCGCAGGGCTCCGCGAAGCGCTCCTGCTCGCCGGCGAAACCAACGCTCCATTGCAGGTGGTGCACGTCAACAGCTCGAGCCTTGCCGACACTCCGCTGATGCTCGAGATGATAAATGATGCGCGAGCTCACGGACAGGATGTGACGGCAGAGGCCTATCCGTATGCGGCCGGGATGACGGAGATTCAATCCGCGACTATACAGGACGTCTATAAATCCGCCAGCGACGGGCGCCTGGCCGAGCTGGAATGGCCGCGCACGGGCGAGCGGTTGAATCGCGAAAGCTTTGGGCGCTATAGCCGAATCGGCGGGCCAATCGTGGTCCATACAAACACGGAGCAGATGGTCGCCGTCGCGTTAACCAGCCCACTCACCATGGTAGCGAGCGACGCTTACTGGGAGAACGGCGGGGGGCACCCACGGACAACCGGGACTTTCTCGAGAGTGCTTGGCCCCTATGTACGCGACGCCCGCTCACTGACGCTGATGGAGGCAATCAGCAAGATGACGTTGATGCCGGCGCAGCGACTCGAGCCGCGAGTGCCCGCAATGAGGCAGAAAGGGCGTCTGGCTGTCGGCGCGGACGCGGATATTACAATCTTCGACGCAGAGAGAGTGATGGATCGCTCGACCTACCGGGAGCCATCGCTGTCGCCGGTTGGCATCGAACACGTGATCGTGAACGGTGTGCCAGTTGTCGCGAACGGGCGAGCTGTCGAGGGCGTCACACCCGGAAAGCCGGTACGTGCACCAACATCATCGCCGAGGAGTCCATGAGAAACGCTGTTGTCACCGGGAATGCGCCGAAGCCGCTCGGACCATATTCGCAGGCAGTCATCGAGGGAGATTTCATTTTCGTCTCGGGACAGGGATGCACGAATCCGTCGACAGGTAAGCTCGAGCGTGGGGACGCGCGGTCGGAGACGAAGCGGACGTTTGAGAACATCCGAGCGATTCTTGAGGCGGCGGGATCATCACTCGACCACGTCACGAAGTGCAATGTTTATCTTCGCGACATCAACGATTTTGCAGCGATGAACGAGATTTACCAGACGTTCTTCTCCGCGCCATTTCCGGCGCGCACGACAATTCAGGCGGGCGCGCTTCCCGGCGACATTGCCGTCGAGATCGAGTGCATCGCAAAGAAACTCCGCTAATGCGCGCTCGCATCGCCAAGAAGACTGAATAGTGGAGGCGCTAGATCTAGACACACCCGCCCTCTACGTCGATCTCGACGTCCTCGAGAACAACATCGCCCGGATGCAGGCGGAATGTCGTGCGTGGGGGGTGAAGCTCCGGCCGC
>JAXDME010000091.1:0-35476 GCA_034666285.1 Gemmatimonadaceae bacterium
CTGCGGCGACGAGGGCCAGGCGCTTCATTTACGATCTCCTTTGGAGGCTGACGTGGAATAAATCGCCGGTCCGTGCACGCGATCGCGGGCCCGTTTTTGGCGCGGGCGAAAATTTATCTCTTCTGTAGGCTGTGTCAAGGGCACCGCCGTCTGGTTGCCCTCTGATACGTGGGCTAGATTAACTCGCAAGCAGCGAATTTCCCGGAGAATCAGTTGTCGGTTTACCCAGAAACATTTGGCGCATTAAAGCGGTCAGCCTTCGGCGCCGCCGATAGAAAGGTCGTCTCGGTCAAGGATGAGCTTCGCGGCAATCTGTTGACTCGTCTCGCGACCCGAAAGCCGATCTTCAATGGCGTGGTAGGCTATGAAGAGACCGTCATGCCGCAGATCGTCAACGCTCTCCTCAGTCGACACAATTTCATCCTCCTGGGACTTCGCGGTCAGGCTAAATCCAGGATTCTCCGCGCCCTGACGACGCTGCTCGACCCGGCACTTCCAATCATCGCCGGCAGCGAAGTAAACGACAATCCGTTCGCGCCGATTTCCAAGTACGGAAAGAACCTCTTTAAGGAAGCCGGCGACGACACCCCGATAGCCTGGCTCGATCCGGATATGCGGTACGTCGAGAAGCTGGCGACGCCCGACGTCACCGTGGCCGACATCATCGGCGATCTGGATCCAATCAAGGCTGCCCGCGGTGGGCATATCCTGGGCGACGAGCTCACGATGCACTACGGCATGCTGCCGCGTGCAAACCGGGGAATTTTCGCGTTGAACGAGCTTCCCGATCTTGCCGGAAAGGTCCAGGTGAGCCTCTTCAACATCATGCAGGAAGGGGATGTGCAGATCAAAGGATATCCGGTGCGACTGCCGCTGGACGTCATGCTTTGCTTCACAGCCAATCCCGAGGACTACACTGCGCGCGGCAAGATCATCACCCCACTCAAGGATCGTATCGGCAGCGAGGTGATGACTCACTATCCCGAGAGCGTCGAGCTCGGCATGGCGATCACGAATCAGGAAGCGTGGACGGCACGCGGCGCGGGTAAGGTGCGGGTTCCCGATTTCATCGCCGAAGTCATCGAGCGAGTCGCCTTCGAGGCACGGAATGACAAACGCATCGACAAGCGCTCCGGCGTCTCGCAGCGCATGCCTATCACTGTCCTCGAGAACGTGGTGTCGAACGCCGAGCGCAGAGCGATTCAAACGGGTGAGCGCGACATCGTTCCCCGTATCGCTGACATCTACGCCGCTCTTCCCGCCATCACGGGGAAGATCGAGCTCGAATACGAAGGAGAGCTGGTTGGCGGGCACAACATCGCGAGAGAGCTCATTCGTCGCGCGGCGGATGCCACCTATCAGGATCGCGCTGGTGGACTCAACACCGACGAGATCATCATGTGGTTCGATGTTGGCGGCGCGCTGCAGGTAACTGACGATGTGCCGGTCGATGCGGTAGTCGAAGGGTTTGGCAGCGTTCCCGGGTTGATGCAGGTGGTGAACACCGCCGGCCTGGCGCCGATGGACGATCTGCCGGTTGTGGCTGCCGGGTGCGAGCTGGTACTCGAGTCCCTCGTGGCCCGCAAGAAAATCGCACGCTCCGACGCTGGTCAGTACGGGCGCGTGGTCGAAGAGAAGCGTCGCCGGCCCTATCAGGACTGAGCCGTGCCGATTCTCACGGTCTCGCGGCTTTATGGGTCGGGAGGCTCGGAGGTAGCTGCACTCACCGCGAAAGCGCTCGGCTGGTCTCTCCTCGACAACTCGGTCGTCGACGCCGTTGCGACGCGCATGGGACTGAGCATCGCGGAAGTTCGGGACCGTGAGGAGCGCGTTCCTTCACTGGTCGAGCGTCTCACCTCGGCGATGGCGATGGGATCGCAGGAGTGGGCCTCGCCCATCGCTGCGTCCAAGCGTCCCACCGACGAGCAGCTGATCGAAGTCACCCGTCACATCATAGACGAAGCGATCGCCCGCGGGCCGCTGGTGGTCGTCGGCCGCGGGGCACAGGAGATGCTCGCCGAACGGGAGGACGCCCTCCATGTATTCTGCTACGCGTCGAGGAAGGCAATGATCGCGCGAACGATGCAGCGGGAAGGCCTGAGCGCGGAAGAAGCCGCGCGGCTGGTCGACAGCACGAACAAGGAGCGCGACCAGTGGGTGCGGCTGCACTGGGAGCGGGACCGCAGGGCGCACGAGAACTACGATCTCAGCGTCAACACGGAGCGTCTTGGAATTCAGGAGGCCGCTCAACTGGTCGTCAGCGCGGCGAAGAGCAGGTTCGCGCTTTAGCGCGTGCCGTTACTTCGGATTGGTCGCCCAGATGGTCGATTCGGTGACGAATCCCCGATCCTCGATCTCCAGCATGCTGACAATCAGCTGGCCGATATCTGAAGCGTGCAGCTTGCTCGGGTTGTCCGGTTTTGCCGGCGAGGACTCTCCTTCTCCGAAGCTCGTGAGCACCTCGCTCGGATTCACCTGCATCACCCGAATCTGGTGAGTTCTCAGCTCCGCGCGCCAACATTCGGTGAGAGCGTTCACCGCGGACTTGCTAGAGCAGTACGCTGAGCCGTTCGCGAAGCCTCGCTTGCCTGCCGTCGACGAGATGTTGACGATGTTCCCGTAAGTCCGACCAACGAAGTGCTTCGCCGACTCGCGGGCAACGAGCATCGCGCCCAGAACGTTGGTCTGCCAGACTCGAAAGAATTCTTCCGCCGTCAGGTCCACGAGCGGTGCAAAGGCTCCAAAGCCTGCGTTGTTGATCAGCACGTTGTAGTCAGGGTACTCCTTAACCACTTCACGTATCATGCGATGCACGTCGTCTTCGTTGCTGACGTCGGCCACGATGGGGTACGCGTCAATCTGGGCCGCCGCTGACTTGAGCATCTCCTCGTGTCGGGCGCAGATCGCGACGCGCGCGCCGCGTTGACGCAGCAGGCGGGCAGCCTCGAAACCTATTCCACAGCTTCCTCCGGTGACGAGCACCGCTGCGTTCTTCAAATCCATTGTTTCTCCTTGGACCCGATCGCCTCGCGCGCGAGCGACACGAAATCGGCGATGTCCGCTTCGGCCGTGTCGAAGGAAGTGATCAACCTCGCCTCAGCCGTCGACTCGTTCCATATATGAAATGGCCACCTCTCCTGAAGCTTCGGAATTATCTGCCGGGGGAGCGTCACGAACACCTCGTTGGCTTCGACAACCTGTGTAAGCGCGATTCCCGTTATCCCAGCAAGCTCGCTGGCGAGGAGCTGCGCCATTCTGTTCGCGTGTTCCGCGCTCCGCTTCCAGAGGCCGTTCGAAAGAAGCGCGCTGAATTGCACCGCAATGAATCGCATTTTCGATGAAAGCTGCATTCCCTGCATCCGCCGAAACTCGAAATCGTCGGCCAGAACCCGCTTGAAGAACACAACCGCCTCACCGGCAATGAGGCCGTTCTTGGTCCCACCGAATGAGAGCGCGTCTACGCCTGCGTCGCTCGTCAACGCTCTGAGCGGGACATTCAGGTGAGCCGCCGCGTTGAAGATCCTGGCGCCATCCATGTGCAGCAGCAGCGAATGCGAGTGTGCGAAATCGGCGATTGCGCGGATTTCCTGCGGCGTGTACACCGTCCCGTACTCGGTAGCCTGGGTGATGGAGATCGCCCGCGGCTGGACGTGATGCTCGTCGCCGATGTGATGCAGATGCTCGCGAATTCCCTGCACCGTGATCTTGCCGTTGGGCGACGGCACGGTGAGCAGCTTGCAGCCAATGTGCTTCTCCGCGGCCCCGCATTCGGAAGTGTAGACGTGAGCTGTCTCGGCGCAGATGACGGCCTGGTGCGGTCTAACCATGCTCTGCAGGCTAAGCACGTTCGCGGCGGTCCCACTGAAGACCAGAAATATTTCGGCCTCTCCGCCCAGCTCGGCGCCGATCCTCGTTACCGCGTCGTGAGTGTATGGGTCGGTGCCGTAGGAAGGAACGTGTCCGACGTTGGCGGCCGCCATGGCCTGAATGACTTCGGGATGCACGCCGGCCCAGTTGTCACTCGCGAAGGCGCGTCCCGACTGCTGCTTGTGGGGCATCCGCCTACGATAACGTCTCGCTCACTTCACGGGCAAGGCGACCCGCCTCCACTAGCCGCCGCAGTCTTTTCGCGCCACGATTCATTCCCACGCAGTGGCTGATAACAACGAGGTCTTATGTGGATACCTGGCGCTATCCCGATTGTGGTTGGCTCGCTCATGGCGCTGCTCGTCGTGGATGGTTCGCCGCGAACCAGTAGTCCGCAGCTCCGACACGTGACCATCGAAGCGACCGACTACGCCTTCCGCGCTCCCGCGACACTCGCGCCGGGCCTCACGGCCTTTCGCTTCGTGAACCATGGGACGGTCCCGCACGAAGTGCAGCTCTTTCGGTTTGCGCCCGGCGTGAAAAAAGAATCGGCCCAAGCGTATCTCCTCGCCGGCGACGTACCGGATTCTGCAGCGGATCCGTCCGGAAGCGTGCTGATTGCCTATGCCGGCGTCACGGCTCGCGAAGAAACCCTCGTATCCCTCGAGCGCGGTGAGCGTTATGCGCTTATTTGTGGTTTCAGAGACGCGCCGGGCAAACCGAAGCACGCGACACTCGGTATGGTTGCCCTGTTGGAAGTGCATTGAATGTGAATCACGCTTGCTAGTGGAAGTCCCTCGAGGCGTGGACGAGCTGTTTTACCTCGAGCTCGCTGAACTTCTGCCCGATGACGTTTCTGACGCCGCCGTCCCTCTCGAACCTTCCCTGCACCACCACGAACGTCGAGAACTTCACGACCTCCGAATATTTTTCGACCATCTTCTTCGACACGATCACGTTGATGAAGCCGAACTCGTCTTCCATCAATAGAAAGACCGTCCCCTTTGCGCTCTGCGGCTGCTGACGAATCGTCACCAGTCCGGCCGTGACTATCCGCTCGCCACCTTCCAGCTGCTCCAGCTCTCTCGAGTCGAGCGCGCCCGCCGCGCGCAACTTCTCGCGCAGGTGCTCCATCGGATGGCCGCTGACGCTTATGCCCACCGAGAAGTAGTCGAGAAAAATCAGCTCGTCGCGCGTCAGTGCCCTCGGGTTGTACGATGTACGGCGCGCCGGAGCCAGAGGCAGGCTGTCTCCCACCGCGCGCATGGCGACCCATGCCGCGCGGCGCCGGTCCGGCTCCCAGAAGCCAAATGCTCCGGCGCGCGCCAGCTGCAGCGCATCGGCTCGCTGGAGTCGCGCCCTCTGCACGACGTCGTCGATCGACACGAATCGATCCCAGCCTCTCGCTGCCTTGAGAGCTTCCAGAGATTTCTCGCCCAGTCCTCGGATGTGTCGCCAGCCGATGCGAAGCGCCGGCTTCTCCGGATTGTCGGTGGGAGCTGTCGTGCATTCCCAATCGCCTTCACCCATGCACGGCGGCAGGACTTTCAACCCGTGTCGTCTGGCGTCGTGGATCAGAGTCGATGGCGGATAAAAACCCATCGGCCACGAGTTGAGCAGGCCGGCATAGAACTCCGCTATGTAATGCGCCTTGAGATACCCGGTCGCGTACGCGATCAGGGCAAAGCTCCACGCGTGCGATTCCGGGAATCCATAGTTCGCGAAGCTCTTGAGATCCTCGGCGATCCTGGCCGCGACATCTTCCGTAACTCCGCGCTCGACCATGCGCGCGCGCAGCTGCTCGAGCACGCGGTGCAGCCTTTCCACTTTACGGATATGTCCCATAGTTCGCCGCAGCTCGTCTGCCTGGGCCGCCGAATATCCTCCGAGCTTCATGGCGATCGCCATCGCCTGCTCCTGGAAAATCGGAATCCCCTGAGTGCGCTCGAGAATCGGCTTCAGGTCCGGATGCAGGTATGTGACGGGCTCGAGTCCGCGACGCCGCGCGGTGTACGGGTGGACGAAATTCGCCTGGATCGGACCCGGGCGTATTAGCGCCACCTGCACCACGATGTCGTACAGCCTGTCAGGCTTGGTGTGCAACACCGATGCGATCTGCGCGCGGCTCTCGATCTGAAAAGTCCCGATCGTCTCTCCGTGCGCGATGAGGTCGTATGTCTTCTCATCGTCGGGCGGCAGCTTGTACATCTCCGGTCGCGTGCCGGTGCGCACCTCGATCATGTCGAAGGCGCGTCTTACCAGGGACAGCGCGCCGAGACCGAGGAAATCGAACTTCGGGATGCCGACGGCGTCGAGATCGTCCTTGTCGAACTGGATGATCGTGCGACCCATGGTCGTGTGCTCCACCGGCAGATAGTCGCCGAGCGGCGCGGAGGAGAGTACGAACCCGCCGACGTGTGTGGAGCGAAGACGGGGCACTCCCTCGAACGCCGCCATCGCGGCTAGAGTCGCCCTCCCACGCGGGTTGTCGAGATCGAGACCGAATTTGGGGGCGAGGGTCTCTTCGATGTACTTCGCCCCTTCGACCGGGTCACTCCAGTGAAGTCTCTTCGAGAGATTCGTCGCCATCTCGACCGGGTAGCCGAACGCGCGCATCGAATCGAGAATCGCATTGGGACCGCGGTACATCTGCACGATGCAGGTGATGGCAGCGTTGGCGCGATTGTATTTGTCGTAGACGTAGTCGAGCACTTCTTCACGGCGATCGTGCTCGATGTCGACGTCGATGTCGGGAGCTTCCGTCTGCCCGTCGACCCGGATCTCGGAGAGGAATCGCTCGAACAGAAGTCCGTGCTTCACCGGATCCACGGCGGTGATGGCGAGGCAGTACGCGACCGCCGAGTTGGCGGCACTGCCGCGCCCCTGACAGAGGATTCCTTTTTTGCGGGCGAAATCCACCGCGTCCCACATCACGAGGAAAAATCCCGCGAATCCCAATGTGCGGATGACCCTCAGCTCGTGCTCGAGCTGGGCGGTCTGCTTGTCGTCTACCTCTCCCCACCGGTCGCGCGCGCCGGCGAAGACTCTGTCGCGCAGGAAGGTGTCATCGTCGAAACCAGCGGGAACAGGAAACTTCGGCAGCGGCGGCCTCACCCACGCCAGGCTGAAGTCGCACTCGGACGCGATTCGCTCGCTCTCCTCCAGACCCGCTTCGCGCCCCTTCCACCGCTCGGCCATCTCCTCCGGGGAGGCGAGGCGCCATTCTCCATTCGGATGCAATAACCCACGCGCCAGCGCGTCGTCGATCGTCGTGTCGTAGCGGAGAGCCGTGAGCACATCGTGCACAAGCCTGCTGTCGTTGTCGATATATCTGGGCTCGTGGCATATCACCCATGGTACGTTGTGCCGCTCCGCGAGCTCGATCAGCGCCGTGGCCAGCGCTGCTTCATGTCCGCCCGTGTGATGGAGCTGCACTTCGACAGCGAGCCTGTCGCCAAAGACATCGCGCCAGCGGCAGAGCGTGCGCTCGGCTCCATTGAAATCGCCGGCTCGCAGAGAAGATGCGATCGGTCCGGACGCCGACCCGGTCAACACCTGCAAGCCTTCACTCCGCTCTGCTACCTGTTGCCATGAAACACGCGGGCGCCCACGCGTCTTTTTACCATCTCCCTTCTTCCAGGTCGAGAGCTCACCCACACGGGATCTGGTGACGAGTGATGCGAGATTATTGAATCCGCTCCTGCTGCGGGCCAGAAAGGCGGTGGGACATCCGTCGACGTTGAGCTCGGCACCGATGATCGGTCTGATATTCTGGCGGCGAGCCTCGAGCCCGAAGCGGACGATCCCTCCCAGGTCCGCGGTGTCGGTAATCCCGATTGCGCTGTAACCAAGCAATGCTGCCCGAGTAGCAAGCGCTTCTGGTGAGACGCTGCCGTCGCCAAAAGAGAAAGCAGTGTGGGCTCGTAGCTCGATAAATCCCATGTCTCAGGTTATACCGAACAAATGCCGAAGACAAGGGCTATAAAAACTGCAACTGAACGGGGTGGGAGGCGCCAGTGGCATAGGTGCCAGGCACCTGGCGGCGTTCGCGAACCTGCCTCCGCCATCACGCCAGTAGGAAAGTCCCGGCGCAGGCACCCGGTACCTGACACCTTTGGTCGCTGGCACCTCCTACCGTGTTCAGTTCAGTTGGCACCTCTTACTCCAGATAAACCGGGATGCCAGGTGTCAGGTACCAGTTCCCAGCGACGCAAACCGTGTCGCGAGTGACTAAAATTCATCCACCCCGTCCCACCAGTACTTCGCTCACATAAATGGCAACGACAGCAGCCCTTTCCGATCGGAACGGTTACAAGCCCTCATATATTCCCGCCGCGATAGCGGCGGCGCTCGTATTCGCCCTCTACCTGCTGACGCTCGCGCCGTCGGTGGCGATGTGGGATACCGGCGAGTACATGGCAGCCACGAAGGTGCTCGGCCTCCCGCACCCGCCAGGGAATCCATTCTTCCTGTTGCTCGGGCACGCGTTCGCGACGCTTCCACTCCCCGTCTCGTACGGCGCCAGAATCAACATCATGGCAGCGCTTGCCAGCGCGTTGTCGGCGGGGTTCTGGTTCCTCATCACGGAGAGAATCGTTTCCCGGTGGATCCTAGAGCGCTGGCAGCGACTCGTGGTGGCGGGCCTCGCGACACTCATCGGGGCGACAGCGTTTACAGTCTGGAACCAGTCCGTCGTCAACGAAAAGGTGTACACGGTCTCGCTGCTGTTCTTCACGATCGTGTCGTGGCTGATGATCGAGTGGATGGAAAATCCGGATTCTCCGAAGGCTGATCGCCTGCTGATTCTCGTCGCGTTTCTACTCGGCCTTGGCTACTCGAATCATCCCGCTGGCTTCCTTCCGCTCCCTGCCGCGGGCCTAGCGATTCTCGCCGTTCGCTGGCGGACGCTGATGCGATGGAAGCTCGTTCTCGCCGCAGTGGCCGCCCTGGTGCTCGGGCTGACGCCGTTCATCTACGAGCCGGTGCGCGCCGCGTACTTTCCGGGGATCAACGAAGGCGCACCGACGGCTTGCGAAACCAAGCTGGAGGCGAGCTGCACCTTTACCAAACTCACCAAAGACCGGTTGATGTCGAACATCAACCGGGAGCAATACGGAAAAAAGCTGGAGCGCGGCGCCGACTATCCGGCGCAGGTGGGAATGTGGTGGCTCTACTTCAAGTGGCAGTGGCTGCGCGATTCTCACGGGACGATGCAGGGCACGCAGTTCATCATGGCCTTTGTCTTCCTCACGCTCGGGCTGCTCGGCGGGTACGTGCATTGGCAACGAGACCGAAGAACGTTCTGGTATTTCGGTCCGCTGATGTTCACGATGACGCTGGCCCTCATCTACTATCTCAACTTCAAGTACGGCTGGTCGCAGGATCCCGGGGCACAGGATGTCGCACGCGAGGTGCGCGACCGTGACTACTTCTACATCTGGAGCTTTTCGGCGTGGGGGGTCTGGGCGTCAATCGGGCTCAGCTTCATATGGGAACAGCTCGCCCACCTGGTCGGCGTCGAAGACCGCGTCGAAGTAAAAGGTGCGAAAAAACCAGTCCGCGCGGCGAACTGGCCATCGCGGCGTAGCTTCATTCGCGCGGCGCCGATACTGCTCATCGCGCTCGTTCCACTCTTTGCGAACTGGAAGTACGCGTCACGCGCGGGCCATTATTTCACCGACCAGTGGGCCCGCGACTACCTGAACTCGCTCGAGCCGTACGCGATCGTCATCACCAATGGGGACAACGACACATTCCCCCTCTGGTATGCGCAGGAAGTGGAGGGAGTCAGGCGCGACGTGACAGTAGCGGTCACGACCTATCTGGACACCGACTGGTTCGTTCGGCAGATGATCCGGCGTCCTATCGCGACTTACGACGCTGCGAACGGTCCAGCGATCTACAGGAATCAGGTGTGGAAGAAGCCATCCGGACCGCCGCTCAAGATGACTTTCGCCGAAGCGGACGCCATCCCGGAATACATCCAGATCAACGAGCCACAGGTTTTTCGGCAGGGGAACATCACGCTGAACGTGCAGCCGGGCTACCTCGTGCGCGATGAGCTGGTGCTGCTGCGACTGATCAAGGATGCTTTCCCCGAGCGTCCCATCTATTTGTCGACTGGCGGAGGCGGCACGCTCGCGCAGAGTCTGCAGCCCTACCTGGTCTCACAGGGTTTTGTTCAGAAGCTCGTGGATCACCCCGTCACCGAGAGCGCGGCAACGCCAAAAGTCTCCGGCTTGTTCCTCGATCTCGACAGAACTCAGGCATTGTGGGATTCGGTGTACCACGCACCCGAAGCACTCATGAAGGAAGGAGACTGGATCGATCGTGCTTCGATCGGAATTCCGTACACCTACGCCTTCACTGGAGCGGTTCTCGCCGAAGGCATTTCACGAAAGGGAGACGCCGCCGCGGCAAACGCGATCATGGCCAGAGTAAAGCGGATCGTAAAGGCGGCGAGGATCGATTTTCCCGGTATGTAGTCTTGGGGTTTCTGTGCGAGGTCCACTGCAGGTTTCAACTGAACTGAACGCGGTGTGAGGTGCCAGAGATGCATAGTTGTCTGGCACCGGGTTACCACGCCCAGACTTCACCAGTGGCGATCTGAGCGCACTCAGGTGCCAGGTACCTACACCACTGACACTTCCTACCGTGTTCAATTCAGTTGAAACCTGCAGTCAATCCCACCACCCGTGCAGGTACCACTCGTCCGACCGTGCGTCCCGGTACAGCCACACCATCATCCCGTCGTCGGTAACGCAGCGGAAATATTCCCGCGCGTAAGGCTCGCCCCACTGTCCTCCGGACACGCGGTCCGGTCCCGCGGCGGAGATGATCGTCGTCCACTGCTTGTCCCGGTACTGCGACGGCTCCTGATGATCGCGGCGGCGCTTCGTCGTCACCGCGATTCGTCGGGGCTCGGGAAGCAGCTGGAGCGTGAGACTCGGAGCGGCGGTCGCTTTCACCACCCGCTCCCTGATCTGAATTCTCGCTGAAGCCTGCGATGGATCCTGGCTGACCCATTCGGTGCGACGATCGATCAGAGGATGCTGGGTGTTGCGCGGCGTCACCACCACCGCGCCCTGATCATCCAGCAGCTGCGCGATGGTCTCCTCCGCCGCGCGCGCGGTGGCGAATCCCCGGTCGAAGATGTCTCCCTGACGCTCGACCTCTCCGGTAACAGACTCCACGCGAATCGTGATGCCTACGACGCCGTCGGGAAGAGTGATACGATCGAGATGCGTCCGAATCAGTCGCATCCACGCCTTGTGGCTCGCCGTCGACCGGGCCGGACGGACCAGATGCTCGAAGCTCTCGCGATTGGCGAGCGAAAAAACCATCGTCATCTCTCTCGCGCCCTGCCCGCGCGACTTCAGCTCCGTGGCGATGTTTCCGACGAGAGCGTTGATGATGAAAACGAGTCGCTCAGGATCCTTGAGCGTGTAATCGACCCAATCGAGCGAGGCGGCTGGCAGCGCGCGTGGTATGTTGTTGAAGATGCTGCGCGAGTCGTCGGCCCTCGACGATCTCCAGAGGCGTGCTCCCTCGGCGCCGAATCGAACTTCAACCGATTCCAGATCGAGCTTCGCCAGATCGCCGCAACTCTCTACGCCTATTCCATCCAGCAGAGACGACAAGGCAAGCGATGGCTCGAGCACTCCAACAGGATACCGAGCGAGATAATCCCGCTCAGAACCGGCCGGTATGGTAATCAGCGCGCCTTTGCCGTAGCGCGCGGCAACCTCGGCACATACAGGAGCAAGAGAAATCGCTGCGCGAACCTTCTCCACTCCGTTATCGTGAAAAAGCCGAAGAAGATCTCTCGCCAGAGGCTCGGCGCTCATTCCTCTCGCGTCAGCCCAGACTATTCCATTGGATCCCAGCATCACCCGGGGAGCGGCGCTCAGTAGCGCGGGAATGAGTTTGTGTAGAAGCTCGCTCTCCCGTCTATCGGTGGTAGTGGCGCCGGGAATCCAGAGGCAAATAAAGGTCATGGGGTGTTACCGAATATATACCGAAGGCAAGAAGGGCGCCGAGTCGGATTTCGGTAGAAGGGAAAGCCCGCGAGCCGCGTGCGCGGACCGCGCATAAATTCAGGACAGAGAGGAGGTTCGATGCACGCGAGACTCGCGGAAGCCATGGACTACGTCGAAGAAAAACGCACCGAGCTGCTCAAGAGCTTCGCGGATGTGTCTGGCGATCGGCTCTGTCGCCGAGCAACTGATGGAAGTTGGTCGGTGGCGGAGATACTCGAGCACCTGAGAATGGTGGAGGCGGGAGTTGCGAGGCTGATAACGAAGCGCGTCGGCCAGGCGCGGGACGCAGGGCTCGGCGAGGAGAAATCGACTGCGCCCGTGTTGCCGACTTTCGGCGCGCATCGCGCCAGACTGGAGACGGCGGTGCTGGAGGCTCCTGCAACGCTTCTCCCGCGCTCGAATATCGATATCAACGAAGCCGTCGACGGCCTGGAGAGCTCCCGCGAAGCCCTCCGAGCTGCTGCCGTGTCAGCGGACGGGCTTTCCATTGGCGAGATCAAACACACCCACGCGATCCTCGGAGAGCTCGATCTATACCAGTGGCTTATATTCGTCGGCGAGCACGAAGGGCGTCACCGGAAGCAAATCGAACGCACACTCAAATCGATCCCCGAATGAGAAGAGACTCACGAAGGACTATTGCGCTTGGCGCTGCGTTGTTCGCGCTGACACTCACCACAGGCGCAGCCACACCGTCGGTCGATCCTACACCAAAACAGACGAAGATCACCGTGTACAAGGATCCGAGCTGCGGCTGCTGCAAAAGCTGGATCCAGCATCTCATCAAGTACGGCTACGATGTCGACGCGAAGGACACTCCGGCCATGGCGGAGGTGAAGCGAACGCTAGGCGTCCCCGATGCGCTGACGTCGTGTCACACGGCGGTGGTAAATGGCTATCTGATCGAGGGACACGTGCCCGCCACGGATATCGCGAGGCTGCTGAAGGAAAAGCCGAAGGTTGCGGGGCTGGCAGTTCCAGGGATGCCGGCGGGATCACCAGGAATGGAAGGGCCGCGAAAGCAGCATTATCAGGTTCTCTCCTTCGACAAGAACGGCAAGACCAGGATTTTCGCGAGCTACTGACGGGAGAGCCGAATCCCGCCGCAAAACCCTTGCGAGCGCGGGAGTGTGTATATATACATTCCTTGTGCATAATTTCCCAGTTTCTTCCGGGCCCGCGCTCAGCCTAGAGCGGGCGAAGTCATCCGCGTCGCCAGCGACGGTTCGCCATGCGTCCCGCTCGGACGCGTCACAGATCCTGGAGCTCGTCTCACAATACGCCGCCCAGGGCTTGATGCTGCCGCGCACGCTCGAAGAGATCGCCGACCGCATCGATAGCTACGTCGTCGCGACCGATGAGAACCGCCGCGTCATCGCGTGCGCCGCGCTGGAGGAATATTCTCCTTCGCTGGCGGAAGTCTCGTCGGTGGCCGTGGCTCCGGACCATCACGGCGAAGGGCTCGGGAGTCAGGTGGTGCTAGGCATCGAGCGCCTGGCTCGGGCGCGCGACATCGAAGAACTATTCGCGCTCAGTCTCACAGACAACTTTTTTCTCTCACTCTCGTACAAGCCGACCACCCTCTCGCGTTACCCCGAGAAGCTGGCTCGCTACGAGACGCTGACCCGTTCAGGCGTAGAGATCGTCCCAAAGCGTTGCTTCCAAAAGGCGCTTAGGAGGTCCTGGCCGGCACCGCGACTCGTAGAGAAGACTGTGAAAGCAAGGCAGCGCGCCGGCTAAGACCCAGAGTACAGATCGCCGCGCGATCTCGCATCCACAAAACGGAAGCCGGGAGATCTCAGCTTGTAAGCTGAGATCTCTTCAGCTTTCTAGGCGTTCAGTTTGCTTGCTCCGCCGGTTGCCACGGTCCAGATCGAGACGAGATCGAAGTTCGGCGATCCGTAGAACGAAGGCTCGGTAGCTCTCAGCCCACAGCTCTCAGCTCCAGGCTTCAGTATTGAAGATGCGAGATCGCGGCGCAGTCCAAACGCCGCGCTTACCGTTCTACGATATCCTGTAACGCCCGGCGAGTCTCGGGATCGCTGTTGCGCGACAATGCCGACACGGCTCGGCGTTTGATCGCGGGATTCTGCTCGTTCTTGGCGATCCAGATCAATTTGTCGGTCGCCGCTTTGTCGGAAATGCGCGAGTAGACACCGATCAGTGCCTCGCGGAGCTGCGGGTCGGGTGTCGGATCGTATAGCGCGAGGAGCACCGGAGTCGTCGCCCCTGCCCTTGTCAGATACTGGAGCGCTCGGCGGCGTGCTTCCGGCGTCGCCTTGTCGTCTCGGACGATCCCGGTCAGCCACTGGACGTTTTCGGAACCGCCCAGCTCCGCGAGCGAGCCGAGGACGGCATCCTGGGAGCGCTGGCCGGTGAGACGCGGATAGATCAAGCGCAGAAGATTCGCGTCCTGCCCGGTGACATAGTTGCGGCCAAGTCCACGGATCGCGACGGCCAATACTTCATCAGGCAGATCGCTGCGCTGAACGGTCGAGCGGAGGAACTGTCGCGCGCGAGGATCGCCCGAGCGCGAGAGAACTGTCATGCTCTCCTTGCCGACCCACGAACTGATGTTGCCGGATGCGAGCTGCACCAGCGGCTGAATACCAGCGCCGTGATCCAGTCTGGACAGCACCGCCAGTGCAGTCGAGCGGACTCCCTGAGCGTCGGCTTCATTGGTTGCGATCTGGACGAGAGCTGCGCCGACTCGATCGAGCTGCACCGCATCGCTGCGAGAGAGACCAGACAATGCGGCACGTCGAGTCTCAAGCGGACGATTCTGGTCCCGCCCGATGTCGAGGAGCCTCGCGGACAAATCGACGCCATCGGCGAGGACGGCGGCGAATATGGCGTCCCTCCCCACCCTTCCATCGGCGCGTGATGCGACACCGAGCAGATAGTCGGTTGCATCGGCAGCTGTAACGGTGCCGAGATTGGTGACACCCTCATCAATGACCGCGTTCGGAGTCCCTACATAGGTGCGAATCGCGATCACGTTTTTGTCAGCGAGGTCGGCCACGACACGCACCGGGCCGGACGCGCATTGGTCGGTTCCATTCGTCGAGTACGACCCGTAGAAATTTCCGGATCCGGTCGAGATGAAGGTGCGCCCGTCGCCGCAAACCCCGGGTCGAGCGGGATAGCTGAATTGGACCGAGCGTCCGGATGAAGCGGCCACACGATTCGCGAGAGATTGTGCGTCCGCGAGCGATGTAGCCGCGCTGATCGCGAAGAGGGACGCGATTGCGAGTCCCGGTAGGAGCTTCGTCATTTGTCTATGATCTCCAGTAGGATCTGCCTGGTTCTGGGATCGTTTTTGCGGGCCAGAGCCGATATCGCCATGCGCCTCATGTCGGGGTCGGTGCCGGTCCTGGCGATCGCGAGAAGCTTGTCGGTTGACTCCGGATCGGGACGTTGAGCGTAGAGGCTGATCAGCTGCTCACGCAGCGGGCGATCGCCGGCGACGTCGTACATGCGGACCAAGTCGGCGATAGGAATCGAAGAGCGGCCCGCGTACCGTAGGGCCATTGCGCGCACATCGACGGGCTCGTTCGGGTTGCGCACCACCGAGAGCAGCCACAGGTCGTTCTCATTGCCGCCGATGCGGGCAAGCGCGCGGATAGCGGAAGCCTTGAGTCGGGGCGTGTCAAGGCGCGGATAGATCGAGCGTATGTACGCCCCGTTATCGCTGCTGTGATCGGCGTCCACGCTGGCGAGAGCGGTTGCGCGCAAGCTCTCACTGAGATCGGCACGCTCGATGATGTTCCGGATGCTCTGACGAGCGCGCGGGCTCTCGCTTCGCCCGAGTGCGGAGACGGCGGCGCGCTGCAGCTCGTCGTTTCCCGGAGTGCGGGCGATTTCCTCGATCGTGGCGATTGCCTGATCCCCGGGCATCGCCGCGAGGAAGCGCAGCGCATCCGCGCGAACACGTATGTCGGCGTCGTTGCGCGCAGCGCTCATCACGAGCCCAGTGGCGTCAGCATCTGTCCGTCTGCCGAGGAGCCAGAGCGCGGCGCGACGAAGACCAGCGGAGCAATTGTCGCGACGCGCAAGAACGCGGCGAAGGATCGGAGTAGTCGTGGCGGGATCGGTTTGTCCGAGGGAGTTGAGCGCCTCGATGCGTACCGCCAGGTCTTCGCGGTCGCACGCCTGGCCGGTGTCGGAAGCGGCGCGCCCAACCAGCTCCCTCGCGCGCGGATCGCCTTGCACTGCCAGCGCGCCGCGAATGCGCGCGGCGAGCGTTGCGGCGTCAACGCGCAGAGAGGTGTGACGATACGACAGCGAAGTGTCCTGGAGGGAAGTGAGTGCGTCTCGCAGATCGCTCGCGCCGCCGATTCTGTAGAGGGCGAACGCGCGCCAGTAGCGGGCATCGGCAGCATAGGCCGAGCTCGGAAAACGCTGGCTGATGTCCCCGAACAATTGGGCCGCGCGGCGGTACTCTCCGTGATTGAGGGCTTCACGCGCAAGACGATAGAGTGAATCCGCGGGGTCTGCGCCGGCCCACGACTTGGGCGGCTCGTTGGCGATTCCTCCGAACTGACGCTCGAACGGCGACACCCCGCCTACGCGCGCCATGCTTGCGGCAGCGCGGCTGGCCGCGGCAGAGACCGCGGGCGCCACGACTGCCATCGGCGTTGTCCATGAGTCCAGCGACATCCTGGCCATCGGTGCGAGCCCAGCAAGCGGTGGTATCGCCATGGACTCGGGAGGGATCGGCGGTATCGGTGCGATCGGCGGCATATCCATGTCGAAATCCAAATGGGACATCGCATCACCCATGTCCTGGAGCATGTCACTCATCGGAGTGAAATCCACATCCATGTCGGGCATCTCGATGTTCATGTCCGGCATCGGCGCAAGATGGAAATCCATGTTCATATCCTGGAGACCGTCGAGACGGAGCTGGAGATCGTGCATGTCGGGCGTGTCGGGCATGTCAGGCATGTCAGGCATGTCAGGCATATCAGGGAGGTCCGGCATCTCCGGAAGATCCGGGGAATTCCACCGAATGGCTGGCGGAGCGATTACCCTGGGAGAGGGAGTGGCTGGTGTCGCCGGCTGGCTTACTGTGGGCGGCGGAGGAGGCGGTGGATTCTGCGCTGCGCTCGGAACAGCGAGAACGCAGGTGGCGGCCGCGATGATAGTTGCTCTGATCATCCTGTCCTTCATTCTGAGGATTGATTGGTGACGGCGGAATTGAGACGCGAGAGCACATCTCCCTGCTCTACTGCCTGATGGATGAGATCCAGATCACCCCTGGTTCTTTCGCTGCGGAGCCGAGCGATCTGCACGAGCACCAACTCGAGATCTTCGAGCAGCGATCGAAGCTTGGGATCCTGCGCTGCCGGCGAATCAATCAGCAAACGGGTCGTAACGAGCAACTCGGCGGCTTTCCCCGCGAAGGCTGCGTCGGCTTTTCCGCTGGCGTCCTTTGCAGGAAGCGAGATGAGAAGCGCGGCGGCCTGACCGAGATAGTGACTGGTCTGATCTCGATAGGCGTCGACGACGGCGGAAGTGTCGCCCGCTGACTGATTTGCCGACGCCATGATGGGCGCTGGCGGTGGAGTGTCCGTGACTCTTGTCGCTCTCGGGACGTACCGGCCGATCCCGACGCCGATCACGAGGGCCGCGGCCGCGGCGAGCCAGGGTGCCCGCCGCATGATTCCTCTATGCGAGGGCATCAGAGCCGGCGCATTGAAGTGCGCGTCCTCGATCACCGCCCACATGTCGTCGAGTGGTGGCTGGGTCGGAGGGTTGAAAGTCCGGGGAAGATCCCTGAGCACTTCGTCAAAACGTTTTTCGTCCATCAAGCTACTCCTTGAATGCAGCCAGCTCTTGCCTGAGCTGCGCTCGTGCCGCGGAGAGTCTGCTCTTGGAAGTCCCTTCCGGGACGCCCAGGATTCCAGCGATCTCCCCGTGCGTGTATCCCTCAATGTCGTGCATTATCAACGTGGTCCTGTAAGCTTCCGAAAGATTTTCTACTGCGCGAGCAATGCATTCCTTCAGATCGGGTTCCGCCTCGACAGCACTGGCCTCTACCAGACTCGCTTCGTCCAGCGCCACTTCACGTGCGAACCGTATCTCGCTTCGTCGTGCGTTCGAGATCACGGTCACCACTATTCGATGCAGCCAGGTCGAGAACGCCGCGTCCCCCCGGAACTGCGAGAGTCGCGCAAACGCGCGGATGAAAGTGTCCTGCGTGAACTCCCGGGCTCTCTCCGGGTCACCGCTCATTCGATAAGCGAGCGAGTAGACGCGCGGCGCGTGCGTGTCGTAGAGCGCACGCCCGGCCAACCGATCTCCCGCGATGACCCGGGCGATGAGCTGTGCTTCGTTCACGCGGTGATCTTTGTACCGCTGTTCTCTGTCGCGACCATTTGCTGTAAGGTTCGACACGGGGATGGGCTTAACCGTTCGGTTGGTGGTAGGGCATTACGGATTGCGGACTAAAGGCGTTTCGGACTGCGGACCAATGGCATTTCGGACTGCTGACTAACTACGAATTGGGGGACTAACTGCGGATTGGTGGACTGGCTGCGGATTGGTCACCAGGGCTGCGCGGTGCTACGGTTCGCAATCCGAATCCGGCAATTAGCTCGCAGTGCGGAGTAGGTGTCCCAACCCGCAGTCAGTCAGCAGTTAGTTGCCAGCCCGCGCTCCTCGCCTATCCCTGAGCCCAGTCTCGAGCGCCACGCGCAAATCGTAGGGCACGACCATCACGGGGAAATCTGCGCCCCGATTCCAGCCGAGAGATCGCGCGCGGACGCGGATCATCACTTCCTGCGCTTCGGCGGGGTCACCGAAGGGAGTCTTCCTCCACCGGTATGTCTCCCGCAGGATCTGCGAGGTCATTCTGAGGCTGGCCATCGATGCGTGCGACGTGAGTGTGACGAGCGCGCCGCCTCCTTCGCGCGCCGCGCGAGAAAGTCGCACCGTCTCGGTGCCCTCGGGCTCGATGCCGGCGATGACTACCAGCGCAAACCCTCCACAGCGAAGCAGCTCCTCTGCTCCACGAAGTGCGTGCTTTCGGCTGCGTGGACGAACGAGGATCGGTCCCTCCTCCCAGAAGGGACCAGCGACAGTTCCCAAGCCATCTATCCAGACCGCTCTCTCGCCTTGGGCAACAGTGGTGTGACACGCGGCTCTCAGTACAGCGGTCGCGCCACCCTGAGGCATCCAAACTGTGAGTCGCCCGCGAGGCAAGCCGTGTCCAGGCAGAATCCCATCGAGCGCTTCGATCCCGGTTGCCACGGGCTCCGCGGTCCGGTGGGTGACCGGCGTCGCATCAGGAAATCGATGCTCGATGAGTGCGCGAATGGCGGCGTTGCGATCAGACATGAGCCTGCTAGAATAGCCCGAACATATCCCGAAAGCAAGAACGTGGCCGCGGTCCTATAAATGTCGGAAATTCTGCAACAAGGGTGTACAAGGAGAGCGCAAACATCTTGGGCCTGGATTATGAATTAGCCAGGCAGATGTTCCCTGCACTCACTACGAACCGACAACTCTTCCGTTGAGCTGATGCAATACGTTTCCCATAGATCGTCGTCCATACCCATGCTTCTCCTCTTCACAATAGCAACCGCCCTCGCCTGCGCGGCAACCAAGGACGCGCGCCCTTCGCCCGGTGGAGAATCGGTTCCCACCGACGCGCAGATCGCCTCCTCGACGCCGCAGGTGGTGCCGGTCGCCGTTGCAGCCACTCCGATTCGCGCCAACACGGCATCGACCACGGCGTCGGGCGCCGGAAAGGATATCGCGGTCAAAGATCCGCCGGTCACGGTTCCTTCGGTGAAGGGACGCAGCGCGAAGGACAGCATCGCCCTGGTGAAGGCGGTCAAAGCCGGAATGGAGAGCACCGCCTGGCCGGTGAAGACACAGCAGCCGCTTCCAGGATCGATCCTGCCTGCGCGCAGAATCGTCGCTTTCTACGGAAATCCACTCTCCAAGAAAATGGGAATCCTCGGAGAGCTGCCGCCCGACCAGATGCTCGCGCGATTCGACAAGGAGATTGCCGCCTGGCGGAAAGCCGACCCATCCCATCCCGTGATACCCGCGTTGCACCTGATCGCCGTCGTGGCGCAGGGAGCACCGGGCAGAGATGGCAAATATCGCCTGCGCATGACCGACAGCCTGATCAACATGGTCTACGATTGGGCGCAGAAAAGAAACGGGTTGCTCTTTCTCGACGTGCAGGTCGGACAAAGCACCGTGCAGGAGGAGCTGCCGCGGCTCGTTCCATTCCTCCAGCGGCCGAACGTGATGTTGGGAATCGATCCGGAATTCTCGATGAAGTTCGGCGACAAACCGGGCACCAGGATCGGCACTATGAGCTCGGCCGACGTCAACTACGCGATCAATCTTCTGTCTGGTCTGGTGAAGCAATACAAGCTTCCGCCGAAGGTTCTGATCGTTCACCGGTTCACGCGCAACATGCTCACCAACTCGAAGGGGATAAAACTCGACCCGAACGTGCAGGTCGTCGTGAACATGGATGGCTGGGGCCAGCCGTGGCTCAAGTACGATTCGTATCGCGCGTATGTGGAGGCGGAGCCGGTGCAATTCACCGGATTCAAGCTTTTCTACCACAACGACACGAAGAAGGGCGATCCGATTCTCACGCCGCCCGAAGTCCTCATGCTGAATCCGAAGCCGCTCTACATCCAGTATCAGTAGAACGCTCGCGCCTCGCTCGGAGAAGAGCGCGGTCATATTATTGAGCGGTCGTCATCCATCGACGACCGCTTTTTAATTGTCGCATCGGAGGCAGGGTGACAAGCAGACGCGAATTCCTCTCTGGGCTAGCCGCGGCCGGGCTCGCAACACAGCCGGTGTTCCGCGAGCGCGCGATAAAATCTCTCTTCCGCGCCAACGCCATCGCGGGCGATCGTCGTCCTGAGGCAGTCGCTGACGACGAGTCGTACTGGGCGGAGATTCAGCGCGCGTTCGACTCAGATCGCACCATGATCAACCTCAATAACGGCGGCTGCAGCCCTACGCCCAGCCACGTGCTCGAGGCGATGATCAGGGATCTGAGGTTCTCGAACGAGCTTCCGGTGGATCACATGTGGCGGGTGCTCGAGCCGCGCGTTGAAAGCGTGCGCCGAGATCTCGCCAGTGAGTTCGGCTGCGACCTTGAAGAGATGGCGATCACCCGCAACGCCTCCGAGGCGAACGAGATCATGATCTTCGGGCTCGATCTCAAGCGCGGCGACGAGGTGGTGGTCACGAATCAGAACTACGGGCGCATGATTACGGCCTGGCAGCAGCGCGAGCGACGAGAAGGAATAGTCCTGAAACAGGTCTCGTTCAAGGTTCCACCGCCATCGGATGCCTACCTGGTCGAGCAGTTCCGGGCAGCGATCACCCCGCGCACGAAGGTCATCGAGGTCACGCACATCACCAACCTCACCGGACAGATAATGCCGGTGCGGCAGATCGTAGAGATGGCGCGGCCCCTTGGCATCGAGGTATTCGTCGACGGCGCGCACGCTTTCGCGCACTTTCCATTCAAGCGTGATGACCTCAAGTGCGACTATTACGGAACGAGTCTTCACAAGTGGCTGCTCGCGCCGGTTGGCACGGGCTTCCTGTACGTTCGCAAGGACAAGCAGAAGAATCTATGGCCGCTGATGGCCGCGGCGGCTACGCAGGACAACGACATCCGGAAGTACGAAGAGATTGGCACACACCCCGCCGCCAATCACAACGCGATTTCGGCCGCGCTGGCGTTCCATCGCGGAATCGGCGCCGAACGGAAAATCGCGCGTCTCCGTTTCCTGCGTGATCGGTGGGCGAAACGACTGCTCTCGGAGAGCTCGCGAGTCTCGGTTCTGACCCCTCTCGACAATCGCCAGTCGGGCGCGATCGCGCTCTTTCAGGTTGAAGGAATCGACAACGTGAAGCTCGGCGCATGGCTCTACAATCAGCATCGTATCGTCAACACGCCCATCGTGCACCCAGAATTCAAGGGGATTCGTATCACCCCAAACGTGTACACGACGCTCGACGAGATCGATGTTTTCGCCGACAAAGTGCTTGACGCGGTGAAGAAAGGGATTCCGGCCTGATGTCGTCCACGTTCTGGCGAACGGCCGGCTTGCTGGTCATCTCCAATACCTTCATGACCTTCGCGTGGTACGCGCATCTGCGAAATCTGAGCGACCGAAAATGGTACATCGCCGCCATTCTGAGCTGGGGCATCGCGTTCTTCGAGTACATGTTCATGATTCCCGCGAACCGGATCGGCTCGACCGAGATGTCGCTTGCACAGCTCAAGATTCTTCAGGAAGTGATCACTCTCACGGTTTTCGTCCCATTCGTTCTTCTGTACATGCGGCAGCCTCTGCGGCTCGATTTTCTCTGGGCAGCGCTGTGCATCCTCGGCGCGGTTTTTTTCATGTTTCGCTCTCACGGGGTTTCGTGAGCGGGTGGTGTTCAAACTTTCATTCGTGAGCTGACAAACGTGATTCTCTTTATCGGCATTGGGCTTGTGGCTGGCGTCCTCGCCGGCCTTTTCGGAATCGGCGGCGGCATCGTGATCGGACCTGCGCTCATACTGCTGGCGAAGTTCCAGCCCCAGACCGCGACCGGCACCTCACTCGGCGCGCTGCTGCTTCCCGTCGGAGCGCTCGGCGCCTGGGAGTACTACCGGCGCGGGCATCTCAACATCGGCGTGTCGCTCTGGATCGCGCTCGGGCTGCTGTTCGGGGCGTGGGTTGGTGCGAGATTCGCCCAGTCTCTTTCAGGACCGCAGCTGCAGAAGGGGTTCGCGATTTTTCTGGTGCTGATCGCGATTCGGGTGTGGGTGAAAGCTTGAAACAGGTTCCAACTGAACTGAACACGGTGACAGGTTCCAACTGAACTGAACACAGTGGGAGGCGTCAGTGGCGTAGGTCCGAGGCACCGGGTTACCACACCCAGACTTTACTAACGCCGATCTGAGCGCATTCTGGTTCCAGGTTCCTGGTGAACGCGCGCGACTCCGGTGTGGATTCGGATCACCTGCTTGTGAGTCGTACGCCAGTAGTGAAGTCCGTGATGTAGGCACCCGGTACCAGGCACCTGTGCATCTCTGGAACCTCCAACCGTGTTCAGTTCTGTTGGAACCTGGCACCTCGTCAAACGGCGCGAATCTCGGGATACTTCCAGAACGCCCACAACGAGTACGCCAGCATCACCACTCCCCCGCTGAAAATCGCCCACTGGACTCCAACGACGCGGGCCATTGCTCCCGCGATGAAAGATCCGATCGGCGTGAATCCGACGTAAACGAAGACGTAGGTCGCCATCACTCGACCACGCAGCTCGTCGGGCACCACCGATTGAAGTATTCCGTTCGCCAGCGCGCCGTTGATCAGCATCGTGAGGCCGAGGAAGAGGAGCACGATCGCCGCGAGATGAACGGTGCGCATCAGCGAAAAGAGAATCGTCAGTCCGGCGAACGCATAAGCGGTCGCGTTGAACAGCCGTCCTCGCCGAATCCTCCCTCCAAGGCCAGCGAGTGAAAGTGCTCCGGTGAGCGCTCCGATGCCGACGAACGTGAGAAGCAGTCCGTAGCCGCTCGCTCCGGTGTGCAGCACATCGCGCGCGATGACCGGCATCATCGTCAAGTATTGAAATCCGAATATCGAGTACACCGCGATGACGCCCATCAGGCCCGACACGGCGCGGGAGCTCCGCATGTAGCGCAATCCCTGCTTCAGCTGCTCGGCGGGCGAAACCAGGTATTGGACCGGCGTCCATGGCGGCAGCTTGATTCGCGCAAGACTGGCGAGCACCGCGAAATAACTGATCGCATTGATCCCGAAGCACCACGCGACGCCGAACTTCGCGAGTACAACGGCAGCGATCGATGGCCCAACGATGCGGGCGAGGTTGAATCCGCCCGAGTTGAGGGCGATCGCATCGACGAGATCGTCGTGCGACACCAGCTCCACGACCATCGCCTGCCGCGCGGGGATCTCGAACGCCGAGATCACCCCGCCTACGGTCGTCAAAGCGAGGAGCCACCCGATGTTGATTCGACTAGTCCAGGCGAACCACCAAAGGGCGGCGGCCTCGACGAGCAGGAGCGCCTGGCAGATGATGACGATGCGGAGCTTGCTGCGGCGGTCGGCCACCACTCCGCCATAGAGGGAAAGAAGCAGCACCGGGAAACTGCCCGCCGCGCTCACCAGTCCCACCATGAACGCGCTGTTGGTGAGCTCCAGCGCCAGCCAGCCCTGTCCCACCTGCTGCATCCATGTTCCGATCAGCGACACGGTCTGACCGGTCCAGAAAAGGCGGAAGTTCCGGTGGACCTGGAGCGTCCGGAAGGGATTGATCGATTTTCTTGCTGGCCGCGCCGGCGTCAGGGGCATTGCTGAGGATTATACACAGCATATGCCCGGGTTGTATGTTAGAGATATGCGCTTCCACACCTACTCAAAGTTCAGCCCGGAAGCGGCTGACGCGGTCGATCTCCAGGCGTTGCTGGACAAGCTCGCGGATTTCCTGCTGCAATCTGGTTTCGCCGGCGGACAGAGCTTCAATCCGTACTTCGATGATTTCGATTCGGAGCCGGACCGTTCGGTCGAAGCGCTTCGGCAGGCAATTCTTGACGCGTTGATCGAGAGCGGCCAGTTCACGCCAGAGCTTCTCGAGGCGCTGCGCGGCGACGGCGACAAGGAATCGCAGGAAAAACTGAGCGAGCTTCTCGACAGCCTCGTTCAGAAGCTCGCGGCTGAGGGATATCTCAATCTCCAGGCGCCGCCGCAGATGCCGGCTGGTCACCAGCAGGTTGAAGGTCGTGGGGGGCTCGCACACGGTGCCTCGAAGAGCGTCCAGTTCAACCTCACTGACAAGGGCATCGACTTTCTCGGGTACAAGAGTCTCCGCCACATACTGAGCTCGCTCGGAAAATCGAGCTTCGGCTCTCACGATACGCCTCACCTCGCGACGGGGATCGAGTCTGACGGCTACAGCAAGGCGTACGAGTACGGAGATGTGCTCAACATCGATGTGAACGAGACGTTGAAGAATTCGCTCGGTCGCACCGGATCCCTCGAAGTCCCCATGGATCTCGACTACGGGGATCTCATGGTGCGTCAGGCAGAGTACCGCTCTTCGTGCGCGACGGTCCTGATGCTCGACACCTCACACTCGATGATCCTCTATGGGGAGGATCGCTTCACGCCCGCCAAGAAAGTCGCGCTGGCACTGACTCATCTCATTAGAACTCAGTTCCCGGGCGACACGCTTCAAGTGGTCCTTTTCCATGATTCTGCCGAAGAGATCCCATTGTCGACGCTGCCGCAGGCACAGGTCGGCCCGTATCACACCAACACGGCGGAAGGTCTCAAGCTCGCGCGACGCCTCCTGATGGCGCAGAAGAAGGACATGCGCCAGATCGTGATGATTACGGACGGAAAACCCAGCGCGATGACGATGCCGAACGGACAGATCTACAAGAACTCAATGGGACTCGATGCAACCGTCATAGCGACTACGCTCCGAGAAGTTGCGAACTGCCGCCGCGCCGGAATCCTGATCAACACGTTCATGCTGGCGCGCGATCGCGCGCTGGTGGAATTCGTCAAGCGTGTCTCCGAGATCAGCAAGGGAAAAGCGTACTTCACCAACACGATGACGCTCGGCCAATTCATCCTGATGGACTTTTTGAAGAAGAAGACGCAGAAGATCTCTTAGCAGTCAACTCCTTACATCCGATCAACAAAACACGAATGCGAATCACCAGAGTCTTCTCTGCTCTAGCGATCACACTCACTGCCGCGTGTGCATCCGTACCGGCGCGTGGTCCAGCCGCAACGCGCTACGATGTGCTAATCACTAACGGGCGCATCGTCGACGGCACGGGCAACCCCTGGTACCGCGGCAGCGTTGGGACGGTTGGAGATCGCATCGCGTACGTCGGACCATCGGTGCCCGGGCTCAGCGCTCGGCGAGTGATAGACGCCAACGGGCAGGTCGTCGCGCCCGGATTCATCGACATGCTTGGACATTCGGAATTCTCGATTCTGCGCGGCCCGCACGCGGTGTCGAAGATCACGCAGGGAATCACCAGCGAAATCACGGGCGAGGTCCATTCGGCGTGGCCGAACGTCGCACTCGGAAAGCAGGCGGACCCGAAATATCCATGGCGCTCTCTGGGAGAGTACTTCAGCTACCTGGACAAAACGGGAATTGCGATAAATCTCGGGACCTACGTTGGGACCAGCTCCGTACGACAGGCGGTAATGGGTGACGTCACTCGTCATCCGACTGACTCGGAGATGAAGCAAATGGGCGCGCTGATCGACTCGGCGATGCGAGACGGTGCGGTGGGGCTCGGAACCGGACTGATCTATTTGCCGAGTACGTTTTTCTCGACGGAAGAACTGATTGCGCTAACGAAGTATGTGACGCCGTACAAAGGTGGATACGCCGCGCACATCCGAAACGAGGGGAACGAGCTGGTAGAAGCGGTTCGTGAGACGATCCGGATCGCGTCTGGCGCGGGCACCTGGGCGGAAATTCGGCACCTCAAGGCCAGATCGCTGCCATTGATGCAGCAGGCCGTCGCGCTGATCGACTCCGCGCGCGCAGCAGGCGTAGATATCACGGCTGACCAGTATCCATACATCGCGAGCGCGACGGGGCTCGCCGCGATGCTCAATACATGGGTGCAGGAAGGTGGGTCCGATTCGCTCGTGGTGCGACTGAAAGATCCGGCGGTGCGAACCCGGCTCAAGATGGAGCTTGGCCAGGACAGCGCTTCGGGAATCAGGACCGCTGCTCGCACGATGATCAACGACGTGGTTGCTGATTCTCTGAAGAAGTACGAGGGGATGCTTTTGACGGACGCCGGAAAAATGCGCGGGCAGGACGCGTACGACGCCGCATTCGACATCCTCATCGCCGATCAGGGAAGGACCGGAGCGATCTACTTCTCCTTCAATGAGGATGCGCTGCGGCTGGCGATGAGGCAGCCGTGGGTTTCCGTCGGGCAGGATGCGGGTGCTCTGAGCCCGGACTCCACCGGAAAATTTACCGAGCGAGAACATCCCCGCGCGTTCGGGACATTTCCGCGAATACTCGGCAGGTATGTCCGACAGGATTCGGTGATCACGCTGGAGTTTGCGATCAGGAAGATGACGTCGCTCGCCGCGCAGCGAGTCGGAATCAATGACCGGGGCATACTGAGGCCCGGGATGTTTGCCGACATCACCGTTTTCGACCCGGCGACCGTAATCGATCAGTCGACCTACGAGAATCCGGCCCAGCTGGCGACGGGAGTGAGTTACGTGCTCGTCAACGGTGTTCCTGTCGTTGACGCCGGGCGGGTTACCAATGCGCTGCCAGGCCGCGGCTTACGTGGGCCTGGCTACCAGTCGAGACGTTAGCGTTCTCGAAGCAGCTAGTCCGCGAGCAGTCCGATCTTCAGCGCGAAGTCGACGTAGTCGCTGCGGTGTGCCAGCCCGAGCTTCTCGTTGATCCGCTGTTTGTAGGTATCGACGGTTTTCGGGCTTATGAACAGCTTCTCCCCGATTTCGGGCGCGCTGTAGCCGCGAGCGACGAACTTGAGGACGTTTTGTTCGCGCTCGGTGAGCTTCTCGAATCTGGTCCGCTCATCGGCGTGCTCCGCTCTTCGCTGAATTCTTTGCGCCAGGGCGCGCGCCGCGGAAGGCTGCATGTAGATGTCGCCGTGAGCGACGGCCCGAACCGCATCGATTAGCTCACGATCGGCGGCGCTCTTGACGAGGTAACCGCTCGCGCCCGCTTCCAGCAGAGGAACCAGATACGAGTCTTCGGCGTGCATGGTGAGGATCAGAACCTTGGCGCGCATTTTCCTTCCAACCAGTTCCTTCGTCGCCTCCGCGCCGTCCATTTCACCCATCGAGAGATCCATAACGATCACATCCGGGTCGAGCCTCTCAGCGAGAGAGAGAGCGTCTTTTCCGGTGGATCCCTCACCAACGACCTCGATGTCCTTGGCGCCGCCGAGCACCGCTTTGAGGCCGGCGCGCACCACATTGTGGTCGTCGACGAGAACCACTCGGATGACACCATCTCTCAAGCTGCCTCCGTATCCATGCCTACCCACGCGAAGACCCGGGTTCCGGTATTCGCTATCATATCAATATGCAGCTCACCACCGGCAAGTGAGAGCCGCTCGCGCATCGTCGCAAACCCGGAGTCTGTGCTTTTTTTCTCCAGGGGCCCCTCTAACCCGCGACCATCGTCGGTAATCTCGAGCTCCACATAGCTTGGCCTGGCGCGCAGCGATACGGTTGCCCGCCCCGCGTCGGAGTGCCTCTCAACATTGCGGAGCGCCTCCTGCGCCACGCGATACAACGTCGCGGAGATCGCGGGGGGAATCACGACCTCACAGATATCGACGTTGACCCTGACATTCACTAACGAGCGCTGTTGCGTTGCGTCTCCGAGCGCTTCCAACGCGCTCGACAAGCCAAGGTCGGTTGCCACGCGCGGATGCAGCGAGCGCGAGACGTCGCGGATCTCTTCGATGGCAGTGCGCAGCAACTCTCGCACCTGCGCAAGTCGTGGTGAAGCTTCGTGACTTCCAATCTCGTGCGCCGCAGCGGCAACCTGAAAGTTCGCGGCAGCGAGCGTCTGCGCGACCGAGTCGTTGAGCTCGCGTGCGACCTGCGCGCGTTCCCTCTCCTCCGCATAAACGACTTCCGCACCGAGTTTTCGCATGCGCTCTCGCCCGTCCTGGAGGGTGTCCAGCATCTGGTTGATCGTCGTCGAGAGGTGAGTCAGCTCGCGGTCCGCCACAATCGACGCAGGAACCCGTTCCCCGAGCCGCCCTTCGGAAACCCGCTTGGCGACTCGCTGGAGAGCGTTAATCGGGCGAAGCGCGAGCCGCACCAGTGCAAAATTCACCGTCGCGCCGATGATCAGAGAGGCCAACACGACGTAGACGTAATTTATGCGTGCTGGATGCAGATGAACGGGCCCGAGCAATAGCAGAACGGCTACCCCGAGTATGACCAGGTTGGCGCCGATGAGTTTCGTCTCGAGGGGAATCGCGAGGATCGGGCGCAGCCATCCGGGGACAGTTCGTCCAGCATTGTCAATTTTGCGTCCGCGCCCGCTGTCAGGTCTGAGGCGTGTCTTCGTCATGTGAGCATCACTTGACGATCAACGCGGTCACCATCCCGAACATGCCGTGATCGGACTCGGCATGTGGGAGGATGTGGCAATGGAACGCCCAGGTCCCGGGATTGTTGCAGTTGACGATGACGTCGTACCGCTCACCTGGCGCGACGTTCAGCGTGTCGCACTTCCAGGGAGCAGGCGTATTCCATCCATCTTTCGCAATCACGGTCATGTGCATGCCGTGAAGGTGCATGGGATGGATCATCATCCCTTCATTCATGAAGCGGATGCGAACCCTCTGACCAAGCTTGGCCACAATCGGCTCCGTCGCGGGGAAGCTCTTGCCGTTGAACGTGTAGCCATGCATTCCGTCATTCATCACGAGGACGTAGTCAATATCTGCCTTCTCGATTGGCAGCGGGCGTTTCGGCTCGATGATGAACGCGCCGAGCATTCCAAGCCCGACCTGTTTCGCAGCGTTGTGATGCGAGTGGTACATGTGCGACCCGGGGTTGGGCGCGGTGAACTCGTAGGTGTAGGTCTGTCCCGCCTTGATCGGAGGCTGAGTGATGAACGGAACTCCGTCCTGATCGTTGGGAAGCTCCAGCCCGTGAAAATGCACCGCGGTCGATTCAGGAAGCTCGTTCTTCAGTATCAGACGGACGCGATCGCCTTCACGCACCCGGATCTGCGGGCCCGGAATCTGGTCGTTGTACGCCCACCCCTCGACCATTTGCCCAGGAGCGGTCTCCCACGCAATTTTTTTCGCCGTCAGCTCGAATACCTTCACCGCACCGTCCATGCGAGGCTTCAATAACTGGTTTCCTTTGCCCGCGGTCTTGGCGGGGAAGGCCTTTATGCCGGCTTCGTGCATCCGGTCCATTGCCTCGGCCGCGGCCGCCGCTGAAACCGGCGCTGGATTGGGCGCCGTTGTGCCGCCGCTGTGATCCGCATCGTTTACCTTCGCAACCTGCTGGGCGCCTGAATCAGGGATCGAGCAGGCGGCCAATGCGGTGCCACCAAGAGCAGTAACGGCGGTGTTCCGCAGGAAATCCCGACGGGAACCCTTTTGAGCGAAGAGGGCGGCGGGCATCTTTAGCCGGTGGGTCTCGTTCATGGTCTTCACCTTTTATGTGGAGGAGCTGATCCGAGGTCCAAGCTACGGTCCCGCCCCCAGCGACTCTGTCGTCGGTTGGAGGATTCTTCAAAGGGGAAACACCCCTTTTTCATAGGGGATAACCCGACACGCATGCCCGATCGAATAACTCACGACGTCCTGGCAGAGATCGTAGAGATCGCGTCCGATGCGGTGATCTGCATGGACGCGTTTCAGCGCATCACGTTCTTCAATACGGGAGCGGAGGCGATTTTCGGCTACAAGTCGGACGAGATCATCGGCCAGCGGATCGAGACGCTGATTCCAGATCGCTTTCGAACGAATCACGCGAGCCAGGTAGCCGAGTTCGGCAGGTCGGGGGTGAAGGCTCGCCGAATGGGCGAGCGGCGCGAGATAGCAGCACTGAGGAAAAACGGCGCGGAGTTCCCCGCCGAAGCGGCAATTTCCCAGGTTCATCAGGGAGGTGATGTCATTTTCGCGGTGGTTCTGCGCGATGTGACGATTCGCAAGCGCTTCGAGCAGCGGCAACAGTTCCTGGCGCAGGCAGGCGAAAAGCTGGCGTCGTCTTTCGGGTCGACAGAGACGCTGGGCCAGGTTGCACGGCTGGCGGTTCCAGTGATTGCCGATGGCTGCATTCTCGAAAACAGGGTGGGAAGCGGATTTCTGGCGGGGGCCGTCGCCCACGTAGATCCAGACATCGAAGAAATTCTCGATGAGATCGGCATGGCAGGACCGCGTATTCCGCCAAAGCGTCATCCTCTGACGGACATTCTCGAGAAGCCCTCACCCGTTCTCCTCCAGACAGATGCGGCATCTCGCCTGCTCGAAGCGAGCGCCAATCCTGCCTATCTGAAAGCGGTGAAGGCGATGAATCCCGAATCCGCTCTGTTTCTGCCTCTGGTGGCGCGCGAGCAGCTGATCGGGGCTTTGACGCTGTTTCGGACGAAGGGGACATTCGATGGCGACGATCTGGGCTTCGCCGAAGATCTCGCCCGGCTTGCAGCGCTCGCGCTGGACAATGCCCGGCTTCACGACGCCGTCCGCGCGAGTCTGCGCGCGCGCGACGAGATGGTGGGCGTCGTGTCACACGACCTTAGAAACCCTGTCGCCGCCATCAAGATGTTGAGCGGTACGCTACTCCGCGATCCGTCGAACGCAGGCGGGCCCACACATGACGGCATCGAGCTGATCTGCCAGGCGGCCGAGCAAATGGACGCGCTCATACGAGATCTGCTCGACGTGAATCGGCTGGATGCGGGAAAGCTCGTCGTATCGCCGCTGCCTGTTGATCCTTCGACGCTGCTCACGGACTCGCTGCAGACGCTGCGGCCTCTGGTTGCTGAAAAAGGGATCGCCCTCGACCTCCAGATCGCGTCTCCCCTGCCAAAGGTCATGGCCGACCCCGACCGGATTCAGCAAACACTGTCGAACCTCGTGGGCAACGCGATCAAGTTTTCTCCGAAAGGTTCGAAGATCGCGGTGGTTGCGCGTAGAGATCCGGAAGGTGTGGTCATCTCGGTCATCGACAACGGCAAGGGGATCGCTGCGGAGCAATTGCCGAGAGTTTTCGATCGCAACTGGCAGTCTTCGCGAACGGACCGCCAAGGCGCCGGACTAGGGCTCGCGATCTCCAAGGGAATCGTGGAGGCACACGGCGGCAGGATCTGGATCGAGAGCAAACAGAGCGAAGGGACGACCGCATCGTTTACGCTTCCCTTCGCCTAACACACAAAAACCAACTGCGAGGGGAGTAAGGTGGAGGGAGCGAGGTACTAGGTGCGAGCCTGGAGTTGACGCGTAGCTGCCTCCAACCTCATTCCTAGTACCTCGCTCCTCCTACCTTACTCCCCTCGCAGTCAAGAAGAGGTTCCCAGCACAGCAGCCTGGTCAGAAAGCGACCACGCCTTCGACCATGAATCCCTTGAACTTTCCGCCGTTCCTAATATCGCTGGTCGGGAAGTCGAGGTACTTCTGGTTAACGTATTCGATCTTGGTGAGCAGGTTCGGAGTTAGGAACCATCCACCGCCGATCTGTGAACGCTTCACCGTCACGTCAGGCGAACCGACGGTCAGCTGTCCCTTCACCGTGTTGTAGCGCGCGGCGACGTACATACGCTGATCTGGCAAGAAGCGGTACACCACTTCTCCGACGTTCTGGTTCCAGGTACGGTTGGCCGTTTCGCCCTGCGCGCGGCCCTTCGCTCTCTCGATATTTCCGAAGAACTCGAGTCCGTGGAACTGCACGAAGGGGTTGATGACATACGAATGAATGCTGTTGCTGAGACCCGGCTGGATCGCGCCAGACCAGGCTTGCGCGGCCTCAGTCGAGCTGGTGTTCTGTAGCACATCGTAGTACCGCGATCCAGCTCTGTCTCCGCTGAACAGGGTGTTGCTAACCGAGCTCGCGGTTGCGTATTCCGACGCCGTGAGACGGAAGCGGAATGCGTCGCTGAACTGCTTGTCGTATCCGATCTTGGTCAGGAAGCTTGGTGCGCGTCTCTGTGGCGAAGTGATCATGCCACGGCTTTCGCCACCGGTTACGCCGCCCATCGCCAGGAAACCATTGGCGCGGACGTAGACTTCACCACCGACTTCGGTCGTGAAGGCATCCATTATATAGTTGCCGACGAGCGCGTTACGGATCGAGTTGCCGTTGTCACTGCGACGGAAGTGAGCATCTCCGTAATTGATCTCGAAATGCCCGGCGCGAATCGTCACGTACTTCATGATGTCGTTGAGCGGCTTCCAGTCGATCGGTGAAGCGTCGACGAGCAGGTAGCCGTCCTTCACCCACGTCTCGTTGTGATGCCGAGCAGAGGAGTAGGTAGTCATCGCGACACGAATACCGGGTGCGAGCTGAGCGTTCAGGTATAGATTGGCGGTCGCGTTGTTTGGACCGTGTCCGATACGAATCAGCTGATTGGTGTTGGTCGTGGTGCCAGCTGTGGTGACAAGGACTGGAGCCGCGGTGTTGCTGTGGTCGAGGCCCTGGAACTGCTGCGTAAACGCTGCGCCCCACTGTAGCTTGAATCCGTCGTACCCAATCCCTTGGTCCTTCGGAGCCTCGAAGACGTTGATTCCGCGCTTATCCTCGGGGCGGTAGTTCTGCATCTCGACGTTAGGCGCAGTTGTGAGGAAGCTCGTTTTCACTTTGGCCCCCTTTGCGCCGGCAACCGGTTTGGCTGTGTCGATCGGTGCCGGCACCAGGACGGAGTCAACCGATACCACAGTGTCGATCTTCGCCGCGGCCTTTACGGCGGGAACGACGGTCAGTCTGTTCGTGTCCTGCGCGTTCGAGCGCTGTGCTGTTGCAAACAGCGCTAGCGCAGTGAGAATCATGACGGTCGGCTTCATTGTGTAACCCCCGCAAGTTGTGCCAGAAGCTCTGGCCCTGCTTTCAGATTGAACTTCACCTTGATCTCATTGCCGACCTTGAGCGTGCCGAGCATGAAGCTGGGCGGCTTGATGCCGAAGTCGGTCATGAGAACTGCCTGCTCACCCTGTGCGGTCGCCTTTCCATCGCTCAATCGCGCGGCGTTGATCTTCATGGAGATGCCTTTTTCCTTGCCGGAGATCGTCAGGGTGCCTTTCGTTTCGGCAGTAAAGGAAGTGGGTGACGTGCCGCCAAGAATGTCGTAGCCCGACATCGTGTATTTGATGATCGGATTATTGTCCGCGTCCAGCGTGCTGTACATGTTCTTGTCCATCTGGCCATTGCCGCAGGTCAGCGTACGCACGACGATATTGACCTTCACGCTGGCGATGGGGCGCGCGATCTTCGTGAGATCCTTTGTGTAGCCTGGATCTACATCGACGTAGGCCATGATCTTGTTGGTCTTGCAGTGAAAGGCATGAAGTGAAGACGTCCCTTCAATGGTCACCTCGCTGCTGGGATCGAGGCGCAATCGAATCGCGCTCGCGCTCTGTGCTCCGGCGGTGGTGGCTCCGGCTGCTATCAGGGCTGAAATCGTAAATAGGGTCTTTCTCATCTTCGTATCCTCTGGTCTTGAGATGCAGTCGCTTCTGTTGTGCACTGAGGATACGGTTTCGGGGGAATCGGAACTGTCGGAGTTCACCCGAAGTTTGGGGCGAATGTGACTGAACTTTCCGCGCGGAACCCCTAGTCGTTTTTCAGGGAAACCCCGACAGGATTGGAGCGCGCTCCCTTACAGTAAGGAATAGGGGCGCCCACGATCTTGAGGGCATGAAACCGCCCACTCTTTTGATTCCGCTCGCCGTGTTCGGTGTCTGCGCCAGTACTTGGTCGCCCGCCGACAATGCCGTCCTGCCCTTCTCAGTCGGAGAGAGGCTTACATATGAAGTGAGGGTCGCCAAAGGTGGAAAGGTAGGAACGGCGACAATGTGGGTCGAAGGTCCGGTTGATGTACGCGGAGTGAGCACGTACCTGCTGCGCTTCGATTCCAAGATACACATCGCCTTCCTGAGCGCGGTGAGCCGCAGTTCCTCGTGGTTCGATCCGCTTTCGGGCTCGTCGCTCCGCTTCTCCAAGCACGAACAGAATCCACTGAGCCACAGCGATGAGGCTGTGGACCTGTTTCCAGACAAGAAAGAATGGAAATCGGCGGGCGGCCAGGTCAGCGAGAGTCCGACGAACACTCCGCTCGACGAGCTCTCCTTCATGTATTTCATCCGCACCCTTCCGATGATTCCCGGGTCGACCTACAGCTTCGACCGCCATTTCGACGTTGCCCGCAATCCGATCAGGGTGAACGTCGTCCGTCGCGAAGTCATTCCGACTCCGATGGGAGAGCTGAAGGTGATCCTGGTGGAAATGCACGTGCGCGATCCGCAACACTACAAAGGAGAAGGCATGATCCGCATTCATCTGACCGATGATGCGTGCAGACTGCCGGCGAGGATCGAGAGCACGATGCCAGTGGTAGGAACCGCAACACTGACTATCGCTTCTCAGAACAGTCGCTGCGGCAAACCGTAAATTCAGAGGAGGTTGTATGTATAAGGTGATCATGGTTCCCACAGACGGCTCGGGCTTCGACCGCGAAGCGATCCGGGTCGCGCTCAGAATGGCTGAACGGAGCAACGCCAAGATCAGGCTGGTACGGGTTCTCGAAAACGACTCGATCCTCGCAACAGCAGCAGAGGCGGACTGGACGGCGGTGTCGGACGAGAGTGGGCGCAGCGAGCGCACCTGCGCTTTGAGCGAGCTCTATACACTAGCTGCAGAATGTCGGAGCGGGTGCACGGCGGAAATCACCGTCGATCTACACGCTGGTCCAGTCGCCGACGTTCTTCAGGGTTACGCCCGGCGACACGACATCGATCTCATCGTAATGAGCACGCATGGGCGAACCGGCGTGTCTCGGCT
>JAXDME010000092.1:0-10313 GCA_034666285.1 Gemmatimonadaceae bacterium
GCACTCGCCTTCGCGCATGAGCGGAACGTCGTTCACCGCGACATCAAGCCCGGCAACATCCTCCTCGCATCGGGATCAGCAACCGTCACGGATTTCGGCGTAGCGAAAGCGCTCTCATCAGCGCGCAGATCCGGAGAGAAGGGAGCCGGCCTCACCAACACCGGCATGTCGCTCGGCACCATTCTGTACATGGCGCCCGAGCAGGCCGCCGGCGACCCGGACATTGACGGGCGGGCGGACATCTATGCGCTGGGCGTGACAGCGTACGAGATGCTCTCGGGTGGAGCGCCGTTCGCGAATCTGAATCCACGCGAGATGCTGACGGCGAGACTGACGCTGCCGCCCAAGCCGCTGTCGAGTGTGCGCAAGGATGTGCCGGTCGGTCTCGAGCGATTGATCGCGCATTGTCTGGCAATCGATCCCGCCGATCGTCCACAGACCGCCGCGGCTCTCGTCGAAGCACTCGAGGATCCGAACACGTTGAGCGGATCGTTTGCGTCGGGCCCGACGCAAATTGGGCGCGGAAGTCGTGCGGTCAAGAGAGTCGTCGTAGGAGCACTGGCACTGGTGGGCGCCGTTGCGGTGAGCGCCGGCATCTACACGCGCACGCATCCGAATACAGCTTCGGGAATGTCGGGATCGATCGTCACGACAGCGGCCGCGAATCTCGGCGTCATCGCCGTGCTTCCGTTCGTCAGCCTCGGCGCGGATTCCGCAAACGCGTATCTCGCGACCGGTGTAACGAACGCCGTAGCGGGAAAGTTGTTGAGAGCGCACGGGATGAGAGTGCTCGCGCCGGGTCGTCCGCGCTCCGTGAAACGCTGGGGCGACACGGCAAGCACCGCGAGCTTCGAGGCTCGTCTCGTTCTCGAAGGAACCGTCGAGCGCGTCGGGAATCGCCTGCGCGTTACGGCGCGGTTGAGCAGCACCGCTGACGACGTGATGCAATGGGCGGACGTCTATGACCGCGACGTCAAGGATATTTTTTCAGTCGAGGACGAGATCGCCGAGGCGATCGTGGTGGCGGTGACGCCGATGGCGGGACAGCCGAGGGCGTAGCGGTTCCACAACCGCTACGGAGCGTTAGTAAAGGACTCTAGCTATTCAAATAGCGATTGACGATTGCCCGCAGATTTGCGGCGTTGAATGGCTTCTCGATGTGTTCCTTCAGAGTCTCGGATAAAAACGTTCGGGCTTTTTCGGTGAATGCCCCGCCGGTCACAAAGATCATCCTCTTCGCCTGCTCGGGGGCTACGCGGACCAGCTCATGATAGAGTTCCATCCCGGTCATGATCGGCATCATCAGATCACACAGGATGAGGTCGAACTCCTCGCCCCGCTCGCAACGAGCAAGCGCATCCTTGGCCGCAAGCGTCGAGACCACGTCATTTCCGCGTGACAGAATGCGGGTGAGCGCGCGGATCACCATCTCCTCGTCATCCACCAACAGAATTCGCCCGCGACGCGCCGCCGGTGTAGTGGGTGGAAGAGCGACAGTTTCGATCGCTTCCGCTTTCGCGACAGGTAGAGAAACTCTAAACACCGTTCCCACCCCCACCTCGCTTTCGACGGTGAGGTCGCCACCGATGTCCTTCACGATGCGGTAGCAAATCGCCAGGCCGAGACCGCTGCCTTCGCCGACTCCCTTTGTCGTGAAAAAGGCGTCGAATATTCGGGTGAGGTTTTCGGGGGGTATTCCCGCGCCCGTATCGCGAACTTCGACTATCACCTGGTCGCCTTCCAGTCGTGTGCTCACCCGGATCTCGTTCTCCTCGGCTCTCCCTTCGGGCATCGCCTGAGCAGCGTTGACGATCAGGTTCAGGAACACCTGGCCGAGACGCGCCTCATTTGCGTCGACGTCCGGAATCACACCGTAGTTCTTTGCGAGTCGCGCGCGATGGCGAACCTCATTCCACGCCATCCGTAACGACGATTCCATGATCGCCTTCACGTTAACCGGGCCGGTGCGCTCCTCGCTTGGCGACCGTGAAAACATTTTAAGATCCCGCACGATGAATCGCACTCGTTCGGCAGCCTCCCGAGCGTCGTCCAGCGACGGTTTGACCTCTTCCCGAATCCACGCGTCCCGCGCCGCGTAACTCATCGGACCTCGCTCAGAGGCGGTCAAACGCACCAGACTTTCCGCGATGTAATCCAGATTGGCCAGCACCGCCGCCAGCGGATTGTTGATCTCGTGGGCGACGCCCGCAGCCATAGTCCCCACGGATGCCATCCGGTCACTGACCATCAGCTGCGACTGGAGTTTCCTGCGCTCAGTTACATCCCGGATCACGGCGATACGGCCCACGCGCTCGGCATCACCGCCCACAATCGGGGTGCTCGTCATGCTGACGACCACCTCGGCTCCGTCACGGCGCCTCAACGAGCCATCCCACGAAGCATTCGCCCCAAGCCTGGTTTGTCGGGGCGTCTGGCTGGCTTCTGTCTTATCGGCAACGGTCACCAGGCTGAACGGCTTTCCGACCATCTCACTCGGCTGGTACCCGAGCATTTCAGCAGCGGGGTGATTCGCGAACACAATCACGTCCGCGCGGTCGAGTTGGATGATTCCGTCGCTGGTAGTCTCGACTATTTGGCGATACTGTTCTTCGCTCCGACGCAGCGCTTCCTCGGCCGCTCGGTGCGGGGTGCGATCGGTGATCATCGCCAACCCGCCGACGTATTTTCCATCCGAATCATGGATCGGCGCCGCGGAGACCCGTACCCATATCTCCGATCCGTCTTTTCGACGAATCGTGGAGTCTTCAACGACCGCGACTCCCTGTCGTCCCTGCTCCACGGCCTGCGCCGCACTGCCCCGGTGAGCGTTGCCAACAAACTTGCCCATCGGCATTCCAATCATTTCTTCCGCCGAGTAGCCAACCATGCGGGCCATTTGGCCGTTCACGAATGTGGTTGCGGAGTTCTCATCGACCGCCCAAATGCCTTCGGTTGCCGTTTCAACGATTCGGCGATACCGCTCCTCGCTGGCTCGAAGGGCGTCCTGCGCCTTTGAGAGCAAGACCGGGGTCATGCTCCTCGAGTCGACCACTGCATCGACCTGACCGGAAAGCAGCGCCTCGATCGTGGCCTCCGCCTCCGCCAGCCGCCGAGTGAGGTTCCGATTGTGCAACAGTGTGTGCGGGGTCACTTGACGCCCAGTGCGAGAAACACCTGCCCCAGATCGTTCAAATTCCCGATGACTCTCAGGGTCGGTAGCGGTTGCAGTCTGAGCAGCGTCGGAGTCACGATGATCTCGTCAGCCAGTGCTCGAAGCGGCTGCTCCATGAGGTCCACGATCTCCAGCTTCCACTCATCGTCGTAATGCTCGAGGCAGATCGCCCTCGCATTGGCGATCGCCCTGACGGAGTTCGGAGCGTTGCCTGCGACATAGAGACGCAGGTGCACACTGCCTCTCTTGGCAGCGGTCTTCGCCACCTAGGCCGCCCCTTTCACAGCATTTTTTTTCGTGCGGGGGGCGTTGCGCGCTTTTTTCTTCGGGATACCGGTTACGTCGTCGTCGGCATAACGCATCTTGCGTAAAACCGCGCGGTCCGTTTTCCGAAGCTCCGACTCGGAGCCTGTCGCCAAAGCGAGGACACCGATCTCCGCGTTTCTCGCCTCCATCTCCGTCTTGACGACCTGAAGTCTGGCGCCGGCCTCCGCCTGCGCCAATCTCAGGTGCACGCGCTTCAGCTCGGCAGCGGTCTGCGAGCGCTTCTTCTTGGCCTGCTCTTCCTGTTCCCATTCCCAGCGCGCCACGCCCATGAGGACCTTGCCCTGCGCGACAAAGACGTCCGTCAATGAGACTCCATCGTCGGAAAGTCTCAGCTCTCGAACCTGATTCGAGTGCCCCGTTCCTCGCGATTTCACGATCGTTAGGGCGCGGTTGCGCTCTCCGTCCTGCACGATGTAGGAGAGGTGGATCCAGGTATCGGCAATGGTGGAGATCCCGGTGGCCGTTGCTTCGTCCGTATTGAGCCCGTCCATCAGCGACGTATTTACAACGGTAATCCGTTCTCCCTTCAGAAAATCCAGGAACTGCTGCGCCGCGTCCGCAGATGCGAGATGGGCCATCTTGGTCGATAGAGCCGAGAGAGGATCGACGACCAGGCAACTCGGGTTGTGTGCGCGTACCTGGGCCCGCAGTGCGAAGAATTGATCCTCGACGTTCGGACCGCGAGTGCGGGTTGAATACATCTTCAGCAGCCCTGACTTCAGGTGCGGACCGAGCTTGATACCGACTGACTGAAGGTTGCGAACAATCTGCGCCGCGCCTTCGTCGAAGCTCACGTACAAAGTTTTCTCGCCGCGCTTACATGCGGCAACCGCGAAGAGTCCGCTCAGTGTAGACTTTGCCGTCCCGGGCGCCCCTGATATGAGCACGTTGCTACCGGAGTGATAACCGCCCTGAAGCATATTATCGAGACGCGGAAGTCCGGATGACACTCGTTCGTCGCTCACATCGTATTTGAGCTCGGTCGGTCCCCGATTGGTGAGCTGCATTCCTTCCGACGTCAGAGTGATCGGAAATTCGTCTCCGGAGAAGCCCGATCCGCGATACTTCATCACGCGAAGATTGCGGAACCCCGACCCATCGACTACCTGATGACGGAGAACCACGACGCAATCGACCATGAATTGCAGGAAGCCGTACCGATGGTCCCCTTCGTTCCCGCTGACCTTCTGTGTGATGATGCCGGTCAGCCCGGTGCGCATGAGCCAGTCGCGAATCCGGTAGACCTCTCGACGCTCCGCCGTCGGATCGTCAAGGAGCCCGAGCAGCACGTCTATCCCGTCGAACACGACACTCGTTGCGTGGAGCTCCTTTGCTTTCGTTTCGAGGAGATTGAGCATCCCGATCAAATCGAACTCGCCGGCCTTCACGACTTCAGGTGCGAGCCGCGCATCCAGAAAGAAGAGTTTCTTCTTTACGAGAGCAGGAAGGTCCCAACCGAATGTCGCGGCATTGGCTACGATTTGTGCGGTGCTCTCTTCGAAGGCGACGAAGATGCTCGCCTCCTTTTTTCGGCGCGCGCCATTCACGACGGCTTGAAGGGCAAAAACGGTCTTGCCGCAACCAGGGCCACCCATAACGAGGGTTGTTCTTCCGCGCGGCAGCCCTCCGTCGGTGATTTCATCGAATCCTTCGATGCCGGTGAGCATCTTGGCAACACCAGCGTACGGCGAAATAATTTTCATTGGATGTCCTTCCGGAATTTTGAGCCGGCGCGGGGTTGGGAGGCTGCCGCGGAGGATGGCTTCGAGCGGGCTGCTTTCAATACGACTCCTCGGTCTAATGCCGGGCGTCGCCAGAAGCGCCAAGGTGCTGCCTGACTCGATGGCAGCGTGATGCGCGGGCTGGTGGGAACGTCCCGCGCGGCCTATCTACTTTACAGTTGATGCTGTACTGACGAGCAACGAATCAGTTCGAAGATCCGCGGATCATCGCCACGATTGGCTAAATGCTGAAGACAGCACCCACTGCTGTTCTCACGCTCGCCCACACCTTTACTGTCTGACGGTCTCTACGGTTATGAGGTCACTTTCCTTTGCGCCGCATCAAGACCTTACTTAGCACCCACCGTTTCCGCTCGATATGAGGGCTCACCCCTAGGCTGTCCCAAGGGTGCATCGGTGCCACCGGCGCGGCGGATATGATGTAGTGGTTCTCAGGATGTTACGCCGGGCCATCATCATCGGATCGGCCATACGGGACTAGAACGCCTCCGATTCCGCCTTCATGCACGCGCCGAGGATGTACTCATAACGAAATCGATGACGTTCATCATGGCACCGACAGCGATGTCTCCGATCGGCACCTTCTTCGTGTTCTTGGCCATGCTATGCTCGGTCTGGAATGTGGATGCAAGTGAGGCCGAATCCCCCGAAGAGTGTCGTCCCCAAGTGCATTCACAGCAAGAAGAGATGTAACCTCACAAGCATCGCGCGTTGTTACGCTTATTGGCACTCGGCGCGAACGTTGTCGAACACTACGGTAGTCTTGCCGTCGGCATTAATCGTAATGTGGAAAGTCTCGTGGAAGGTGGAGTTGGGAAGCTGGCCGATGCCGATGACCTGAAAATTGTTCACGAAAGTCTCCGTCAGGGGCCACGCTGTTCCGTTGAGATTGTAGGTATCGTGCGCCATGCCCGGTTCCTCGTACTTGGCCCCCGAGGTGAGACCGACTCCCGCTACTCCACCGACCGGCCCGAACTGTACAGATGTGTGAATACTTCCCGTGCTGGTGATCGTTGTATGCGAAACAGCGTGGAGCGTCCCCGAAAACCGCACGGTCTCAACACATCCCTCCCAGTCAAATTCGAATGGGGTAATGAACTCGTTGGTCGTGGTTGTTGTCGCGCCCCGGCTGCTTTCTGAGGCCAAAGGAGGTGCCAGAGGTGCCGTCAGCTCATGGCTCGATCCTTCGCCACACGCTGCCAGTGCCACGAGTGTAAAGAGAGAAAGGACGCCAAGTCTTGCATGCCGTGCCGCAATCATGGCGACGCCTGCTTGGGTTCGATTCATCATCATGGTAGTCTCCTTCAGAGGGTGGGATTCGTGAGCTACGACAGCTCGCCGCCGGCGACTGCACGCCAGGAGCAAACGGCTGTAGCGGGGCCATTTGGCCTTCCGTACATTGGCAACCTGACGTCCACCTCCGATCCACCTCCGATCCACGTCCGACCGGAGGCCGGCCGTCGAGAGTCCCATGCGGTGAGGCGTCATGATCCGGCTTCGTGTGCTCGGTACGATCGATCTTCGGCGTGAAGACGGATCAGCAATCGACGCCGTTCTCCGTCAGCCGAAGCGTGCCGCGCTACTGACCTACCTCGCAGCCTCGCCCGGCGGAGTGGCGCGCCGTCGCGATGTGATCGTGGCCATGTTCTGGCCGGAGGCTGACGATCGGCACGCACGCGACGCCCTGAGCGCCGGTCTCGGATTTCTTCGGCGCAACCTTGGCCCGGGCGCGATCACAGTACGCGGAGAGCAGGAGATCGGCTCCGATCCACGACATGTCCTTGCCGATGTCGCGGAGTTCTTACGCGCCGTCGAGGAGCATCGTGATGAGGAAGCGCTTTCGCTCTATGGCGGCGAACTCCTTCCCGGTTTGTACGTACAGGACGCACCAGGGTTCGGCGAGTGGGTCGAGCGTGAACGGGCGCGACTGCGGGCACTCGCCACGGCGAGCGCGGGACGTCTCGCTGAGAGCGCGGCTGCCGCGCGCATGCCCGAGGCTGCGACGGCATACGCCAGACGAGCGGTCGAGCTCGCGCCGGATGACGAAAAGCTTCTGCGGCGGCTGATGAGTCTCGAGGCGGCTGCCGGCAATCGGGCCGCAGCACTCCGCACCTACGAGGCGTTCGCAGCTCACGTCGCGAGGGAGTATGACGCCACACCGTCTCCGGAAACCATCGCGCTTGTCGCGGCGATCAGGAATCATGGCCCCACTTCACACGCGGCAAGTGCAACCGATGTCGATCCCGTCGGTGCGCGCGATGTCGTGCAACTCAGTGCATCTATAGAGGAGCCGCAGCAGTCACGGACAACCTCACACGCCGGCTCCCCTGTGCAAACAGGTTTGCGACAACCGGTGGTGTTAGCGCTCTCCGTGTTGGCTATTGCGCTGGTTGCCCTGCTCGCCACACTGAATCGACGCGACACGCTGACGGCCAGCGGCGGAGTGCCTCTCATCGTCGTTGCGGACTTTGCGGCTACGGACACCGTCCTCGGCGTCACAACCGGCGCTTGGCTGCGCTCGGCGCTCGGCCGCACGCCCGGCGTGCGATCACTCGAAGGGGCGGAGCTGGCCGAGGCGCTCCGGCGGATGCGGCGAGATCCAATGCGACCGCTCGATGATTCCGTCGCACGCGAGCTGGCGATCCGCGAAGGCGCCGCAGCAGTGGTCAGCGGGCGGATCACGGAGACCGACAGCGGCCGCGAGATTCTGACCGAGCTGGTGCGAGATGACGGGCGAGTCATCGTGCGTCCGACGACCATGGCGCCAAGCTCGGCGGATGTGCTGCCCGCGCTTGCGGCACTCGGTGAGCGTCTACGCGGTTCGATTCTCACAAGCGGGCATTCCCGCGGCGCGCTGGGGGCGGTCACTACCCGGTCGCTCGAGGCGCTGATTGCTTACACGGAGGGAGACCGACTCCGCTACAACGCGCTCGACGCACGGTCCGCCATTCCTTATTACGAGCGGGCCATCCGGCTCGACTCGACCTTCGCCATGGCCTACTCGCGGCTCGGCAGCGCGTGGAACGAGCTGGGCTCCGCGGCACCGACCCCTGACACGGTAGGGAAGCTGTGGCGCACGGCCATGCGATTCGCCGACGGCCTGTCACCCCAAGAGCTACTCGACATCCGGGACGGGATGATTTTCGCCGGTCCGGGTGACCCAACTTCGAAGTTCGATGAGGCCGTGCGGCTTTACCAGGACCACCTCCGCCTCAATCCCGATGATGGATCGGCGCTCTGGAATCTATCGTGGTATCTGAAGCACGTCGGGCGCTGGACCGAATCGGAGGCTCCTGCGCTCCAAGCGCTTCGGACCGGATACGAGATGCCGCGTGTGTACGACGAGTTGGTGCTCGCGCAGATTGCTGGCACCAGGTTCAAGGAAGCCGAGCGGTCGCTACGCGCGTGGCGTGACCGGTTCGGTCCGTCGCAGCTCTGGTATCGCGATGCGTTCCGGCTCGCAGCAGCTCGGCGCGACTACGCAGCGGCCGACTCACTCACTGCAGAAGCGACGCGCGATCGCACGTGGAGCGTGCAAGCCGGGCAGCTTCCGGTCGTCACGCTGGCGATTCGCGGCAGGCTCCGTGAGGCGGAGGCGCTGCAGGCCAAGCAGATGGCAATGCTCGAGCAAGCGGGCAATTATGGTGCGCTGATCCGGGCGACGTCGTGGTTCGCCGCGATCCGGGCTGGAGTCACAGGCGATACCGCGGGCTCGCTCGCGATGCTGCACAACGTGTTGCGGAGACATCCGCCAAGTTCGCTCTCGGGCTCCGGGAGCATGCACATCTACAAGGACGCCGGCCGTCATCTCGGGCTGCTTGGCGACACGGCTGGCGCTCGCGCAATGCTCGCTTCCCTTCAGCACAACTGGTACTTCTACCGCATCGACTACAATCTCCGCGGCCTCATTTATCTCGCGGAACGGCGCTACCCCGAGGCAATCACCGGGCTGGGCCAAGTGCGGTACACATCCGGGCGTCTTCCGCCACTCGGACACGCGTATGAAGCAATCGGCGCAACCGACTCGGCTATCGCGGTCTACGAGCGCTTTCTCGTTGAGCCCGATCCCGACTCGCCGGCCTGGGACGCCATTTTTCTCGTTCACGTGCTTGAGCGCCTGGGACACCTCTACGCCTCGAAAGGCGAGAACGGTCTTGCGGCGGCGCGCTACGAACTGGTCGCGAGGGTCCTGGAAGAAGCGGATCCGGAGCTGCAGTGGCGCGCGCGACGTGCCCGCGAGCTCGCGGCGCACGAGCGTTTTGCGGCGGGGAGATGGCACGTGACCCTTCGGTAACAGGTCGTCGCAATGCTCTGATTTAGGCTTGCAATAGGCAGGGAAGTACGCTGCCTTTCGTTTTCTTTTAAGAGCTAACAGGCGTTAGACAGCTTCATATTTGATAATGTCGGCACACTTTCTGGTCGAGGACACATTTCGCCTCGCAAGCCGCGAAATCTTTGTGGTTCATGGCAGGATCGTGGACGGTGCCGTGCAGCGCGGCCAGCATGTGCGAGTCCCGTCTGGTCTCGACGCGCCCGTTGAGGCCATAGAGTTTGTGCTACTTTCCGCGAGCGAGGGCAGGGAGAATCCCGCGCTCGTGTTCCGTTATCGTGATATGGACCAACTCGCTCGATGGCAGGCTCTTGGCTTGGCTGGGCAAATGCTGGAGTTGCAGGACGGCGGCGAATTGTCCGCGGGTCGCGACGCAGCTGTCTAACGAACGTTGCAGCTGACAACCACTTTTCGGATGCGGCTTCGCCGCGATGGTGGTAGTGTGCTTGCAGCTGAACTAAGGCGTTAGGTAGCCATAGTAGACTTCACAGGGATAACCGATGCGTGCTGTCGAACTGCCTCTCGTTCTTGTTGCTTTGGTTTTGTTTCCGACACAGACTCGCGCGCAACAGGATCAAAACACGAAGGCAAATGCTCTGCGAGGCTGTTGGAAACTAGAAGTGGGCACTTTCCAATTGAGTCAGTCCACTCACGCGGATAGCGGGCAGACGACGTTACCACAATTCATCCAGCTTGATACAGTTGCGGGGCGGTCGTTTTTCGGTAGGTCATTGGGACGCTT
>JAXDME010000093.1:0-8026 GCA_034666285.1 Gemmatimonadaceae bacterium
GAGTGGCCCATAAAGCGGTAGGTTCTCATCTCGACCAAGGTCGGCCGCTTTTCCTTGCGCGCTCTCTCGACCGCGCGCGCCATGCACTCTCGCACGGCGAAGACGTCCTGGCCGTCGACGCTCTCGCCCTCCATTCGATAACCCTTGGCCCGGATGATCACATCTTCGTTCGCCGTTGAGCGGGAGATCGCCGTCCCCATGCCGTAGCGATTGTTCTCGATGATGAAGATCACCGGCAACTCCCACAGCGAAGCGAGATTCAGTGCTTCGTGAAAGGCGCCGATGTTGACGGCAGCTTCTCCGAAGAAGCAGACGCAGACCTGATTCCCGCGCCGATACTTGATTGCGAAACCGACACCGGCGGCGATCGGAACGTGTCCACCAACGATCCCGTGCCCACCGAGAAAATTCGTCTTCGAATCGAAGATATGCATCGAGCCGCCCTTGCCACCCGAACAGCCGGTCTCGCGGCCGAACAGCTCCGCCATGACAGCCCGTGGGCTCACGCCGCGCGCAAGAGCCTGACCGTGATCGCGATAAGCGGTGATCACGTAGTCGTCGGGGCGAATCATGGACATCACGCCGGTGGAAATTGCTTCCTGCCCGATGTAGAGGTGGCAGAATCCACCGATTTTGCCCAGCGCGTAGGCTTCGGCGCATCGCTCCTCGAAGCGTCGCTGGAGGAGCATAGAGTGGAGCAGCTCATGCCGGAGCTCGGGAGTGGTTCCCGCCAGATCGTTAGCGGCGGGAGCATCGGCGCCGTTGTTCTTCGGCGTGCCCTTTTCCTTTTCCTTCTGGGCGGGAGGACGCTTGGCTTCAGTGCTCATACGCCTGCCGCCTGCACCTGCTCCCAGGCGTGGTAGCTGGAGCGAACGAGTGGCCCTGATTCCACGTGGCGAAAACCCATTTCCATCCCAATCTCGTAAAGTTTTCTGAATTCCTGAGGAGTGTAATAGCGGTCGAGAGCGATGTGCGCATCTGAAGGGCGGAGATACTGCCCAAGGGTGAGAATGTCGACGTCCACACTGCGGAGGTCGTGCATTACGGTAATGACTTCTTCGATGGTCTCTCCCATGCCGAGAATCATACCGGTCTTGGTGGGAATCTCTGGGGCGATCTGCTTCGCGAAGCGGAAGATTTCCATCACCCTCGGGTAGCGTCCTCCGGGCCGGGCTTTCTTGTAGAGCCGCGGCACGGTCTCGGTGTTGTGGTTGTAGATCTCGGGCCGGGCTTCCAGGACTGTGCGGATGCTGTTCTCGTTGCCCTGAAAATCGGGGACGAGCACTTCTACAGAGCAGCCCGGAATTCTCTCATGAATTTGCCGGATCGTCTCGGCGAAGATGTATGCGCCGAAATCTGGCAGGTCGTCACGATCCACTGAAGTGATCACCGCATGCTGAAGGCCCATCTCGGCGATCGCCTGTGCAACGCGTCTTGGTTCCGCGATGTCGTACTTGGGCGGACGGCCGTGGGCGACGGCGCAGTAGGCGCAGTTTCTCGTACAGACGTCGCCCAGGATCATGAAGGTCGCGGTGCCGTGCTCCCAACACTCGCCGACGTTCGGGCAATGCGCTTCCTCGCAAACAGAATGCAGGTCGAGCTCGCGCATCAACTGCTTGAGCCGCATGTAGTTGGGGCCTCCGGGTGCTCTCACCTTGAGCCACGACGGCTTCCGCTCCGGGAGCGGTTCGGCGCGGTGGCGACCCATGATCTGATAGAAAGTGTCTGGCATTAAGACTGAGTTTCTGGCGCGACTAGAGGGATCTGGAATCTGGAATCTGGGTTCTGGCGGATTCCGAGTGAATCCAAGTTTCGAGTGGTCAGTAATGAGTTGTAAGTGGGCCAGTGGTTATCAGTTTGGGTTCACGTAAACTCCCAACCACTGTCGACCGGTGACTAACAACTGACGAACTCACCACTTGGATCCCATCTGCCTTACCCCGAACTCTAGCACCCGCAATCTACATCAAAACCGGTCGGGGCGAAATTGCGCCAGGTCGAAGCTAAGTGGTGTTCCTGTCACGAGATCGGCAACTAAATCCCCCGTCAGGGGGGCCATCAGCACGCCGTTGCGCGAGTGACCGCACGCGTAGATCAGCGACGGATGCTGGGGATCTGTTCCAATGATGGGCAGCATGTCGGGAGTTACAGGACGAAGTCCGGCCCAGGACCGTGTCGAACTGCTTCGCGAAAGCCTGGGACAGATTTCTTCCGCGGCGAATCGAACCTTCTCCACGCCTTCACTTGTCGTCGTTGCATCGAAGCCGACGTTCTCCATCGTGCTTCCGCCGATCGTCGAATCTCCGCGCGGAACGACGTAACCTCGTGGTCCGTAGGCGACGTGGCCGAGTGGAGCGATCGAGTAAGAAACTAGCTGACCACGAGACGGTGCCACGGCGATGCCAAATCTCGCTCCGGAAATTCGTCCAACCCACGCTCCGGCCGCGAGAACCACGCAGCGGGCGGAGTATGTTGCGCCCGATCTCGTCCGGACGGTCGCGGATGATTCCGTTGGCTCGACTTTCACTACCGCGTCGGTGTGCATTTCTATCCGCGCGCTGGTCGAGGCGAGTTTCAACAGCGCGGCGAGAAGCACGGTGTTGTCGACAGCGCCGTCATCGGGGTTGAACATCGCGCCGACGGCGTGGGCAAGCGCAGGCTCCAGCTCTTCCAGCTCCTTTGCGTTGAGCCAGCGAGCGGTAGCCGGCGCTGTCTTTTTCAAGCCCGTGGCGCCCTTTCCGCTGAGCGCGACCTGAAGAATCCCGCGGCGGTTGAGCGGTACTCGAATTCCGGTGCGCTCAGAGAGGAACTCGACGTAGCTCGGATAGCGGTCGCGGGCTGCTATCGCAAAATCGTGCGCCGGACCGATGGCTCTCTCCACTGATGGTGCCAACATTCCTGCTGCGGCTGGTGATGCCTCACCGGCCCTGTTTTCACCAATCAGCCTGACCGATGATCCGCGCTCGGCGACGCCGATTGCGGCGGCGAGACCGATCAACCCGCCGCCGACGACGATAACCTCGGCGCTCAGCTTGTTTGCCCCTATTGAAACTGGCAGGGAGAGTGTAGCGTAGGGATAACTGTCACTGTTTTGGAGAACGTCATGTTACGCGCCATCTTCATGATCGGCCTGTTTGCCATGCTGGGCCTCTTTGCCGTAAGCATGGTGTTCAACCTCTTCGGCGGCATTATCGGTCTGACTTTTTGGCTGGTAGCGCTCGCGGTCAAGGTACTCATTGTCGGCGGAGTGCTGTACTTCGGGGTTCGTATTCTCTCGCCGGGGACGGCTGCTCGTCTTAGAGAGAAATTCGCCGGGACGAGGCTTACTCGGTACTAGTTGGCGTCCGGATCGCGACCTACTTCGGCATGCACAGAACTGAAGCCGGGAGCTAAGAGCGATAAGCCTGAGAGCATCTTAGCTTATCGGTTTGGTGCCGAAAAATGAGAAACGCAATGTCTGCAGGAAGAGCGCGTTCCCCGGACGGCTAGTCACAGCTGAAGCTAACCGGCTCTCAGCTTACAGCTAACGGCTCCCGGCTTCGGTCCTGTGGATGCTTAGGCAGCCGGGCATTGCCTCATCCGCGTTCCAAAGCCTCAACGACTCCCCAAACCAGCAAGGGCACCATGATCTCGTGGTGTCCGGTGATCTCGTACCCTTTCCCGCTGCCCTGAGTCGGTCGCTGTACGACGTTTACGCGCGGACGGTAATGCCGCTGCATGTCTAGATCGCACGTCGTGAAGGCCGTTGGCTTGCCGTCGTTGAGGTTGCGGGCAATCGTCAGCGCCTTCAGAAACACCTCGGGCATTATCACGGCGCTTCCGAGATTGAGCACAACCCCGCCGTCGTGTAACCCGCGGAGCGATGCGGCGAGTCTGCGGAAATCGCGATGACTGGTGTCGCCGATGGCGGCGCCGCTCGCGAGGGGATGCTGATGAATGATCTCGGCGCCCAGGGCCGCGTGAACGGTGCAGGGAATTCCAAGCCGGTAGGCCGAGAGCATCACCGACAGATCAGCGTTCGATAAGGGCAACGTCTCGAGCGTGCGTGCGAGAGATTCACCCATGCCCCATTCGTTCTTCATGCCAGCGATGATCGCCTCGTTCATACCGCGTCCGGTCTCCTCGGCCATGCCGAAGGTGCCATCGACCAGACCGCGCGCGACATCTTCCGACGTGGCGCCAAAACGGGCGATCTCGTAGTCGTGGATCGCGGCTGATCCGTTCATCGCCAAATGAGTGATCACGCCCCGATTCATGAGGTCGATCAGAAGCGGCGCGAGCCCCGTTTTGACGATGTGCCCGCCCAGCATGACGACGACCGCCCGACCATTCTTTTTTGCCGACGCGATCGCGGCGACGACGCGGCGAAAATCACGCGCGACGAGAACGTCGGGAAGCGATTCGAGGAAGCCGGCGAAGCTGCGATCGCTGCCCGGCGGTGATGCAAACTCGGCCGCTGCAACTTTGTTGGGGCGCCGTTCGATCGGGACGGTGCGGACCTTGGAGAGATCGGCTTCGGCGATGATCCCGGGGGCCGGACCCGCCGATTTTGCTCCCGCTCCGCCCCGCTTCGAAGGCGTGGGACGCGAACGGGGGCCGCGGTTACCGTCTACTGGCTCGGCGATGGGAAGTAGGACTTGAGATAAAGATTCAGCGAGCCGAAGGAGAGCTTCGACTTGAGCTGAAGCATTATGTGCCGATCGTCGTCGGACAGCCAGATCTCAGCGTGACCGTTTTCGGAGAAGATCCCCTTCGTCTTGATCACGGGCTGAATAACGATTGCGTCGAACGCACCCGCGGGCACCCGGATCCGCTCTTTCCGCAGCACGCGGATCCGGACGGGGTTCCGATCCGGACGGAAATAGCGATTGAAGTCGTACGTCTCTCCGACGGTGAGCGGAATCGTCCGCACGAAATAGAGAAACGAGCCATCATCGAGGGGTTGGCTGACCGACCGTTCTTCGGTTGGCGGCTTCTTCGAAGTCTGAACGAATACGGAGCGCTCGGGATAGATCTCGAATCTGCGTTCGGTGTCCTTGCCGCCCTCCTCGAGCTCCTGCACGAAGCGCAGGGAGGAGAGTGTTTCCGCGTCCATCCAGCTCTCGTAGACGTCGTTGACGCGATAAAGGAAATTCCCGCCCTGTACCCAGAACGCCGTGTGCCACGCCGCCCGGCCGCGAAGGTTGTCGAGGGCGACTACTTCCATGTGCGCGTTGCCGACTCTGAGCGCTCCAAACTTTACGTCGTACTCCAGCCGCTCTCCGACTCCGAACGGTACCTTGGCGCGTTTCACTCCATTTACGACTACAGTCACCGGAGCGGACACTGTCGGAGTCACAGGATCCTGTGCTGAAGCGATCCCCGCGATCCCGGAGGCGAGGAGGGCGATACGGGAAAGCAATACCGATTTCATGCGGCACCTTTAGGTGCAGCGGCCAGAACACGCGCCTTGCGGCTGAAGCGGAAGAGATTCAGAGCGTCCGCAAAAGGGCGGATTCGGGTCTCGCGTGTACGAATGTCGTACCGCGGTGCCAGATCGACGGTCTCCAGGCGCCTCGCAAATCTTCGGGCCTGCAGCAGCAGCTCTGCGTTTGCGGCCCACCCGCTGCTCGTGACCAGTGGCTTGTCGCCAAGCGCCTTGAGCAGGTCCCGCAACACCGAAATGCGGTACAGGCGATACGTGGTGAACGGGTCGCCGTCGGTCTTCGGCAGTCCAGCGCGCTGAATCCAGTCGGCGAACCGACGGAGCCTCTGCACGGCTGCGGGCGCCTCGCTCATTTCCTGCTTCGCCGCGACGATGTCGGCGCCGCCTTCAAATCTCTTGACCAGCTCCGGGATGTGCTCGGGCTGATCGGTGAAGTCGGCCTGCATCATTATCAACGCATCCCGCCGGGCATATCGCGTGCGGCGCGAGACTTCGCGAACGAGCTTGTCGATCGCGAATCCGAATCCTTTGCGCTCCTCACCCCTGAGCACGGTGAGCGGGATCACTTCGGCGTACGGCTCGACAGTCTCGCGGGTTCCATCAGTGCTGCCGTCGTCGTACACGATGATCTCATACTCGCGTGAGTAGTCCTGAAAAACACGACGGATGCGCCATAACAGCACACCCACAGTTGGACCCTCGTTGTAGGTCGGGATACAGATGTAGAGCAAGGCGAATTCGAGTTGTTAGGGAGCGGCTGAAAACCTGCCAAAGGCAAGATAGGAGTAACAGACGATTACTCGCTACCCCGCGACCACCCTGTCGTACACCTCAGCAGTCCGTTCGATCATCGTTTTGGAGTCGAATTCTCGCGCTCTGGCTTTCGCGCCGGCTCCCAGGCGGGCTCGCAACGGGTCGTTTGTGATGAGCTCGGAAGCTGCCCGCATGAATGCGCCGAGGTCTCCCGCGGCTACGAGAATCCCGCTCTTTCCGTCTTCGATTACTTCGGGCAAGCCTCCAACTGCGAATGCTATCGGAGGGACCCCAATTGCCATCGCATCGATTACGGACGTCCCCAACCCTTCTGATCTGGAAGGGTGCCAGAGGACATCGAGACCGGCGATTGCGTCGTGAATCTCATCGACGAAGCCTGCGTCGAATCCTTCGACTCCCGCCACGCTCGTCCCTCCTTTGCCCTTGCCGCCGAGGAGAACCAGGCGGGTGCGCCTGAAAACCTCACCCGGCAACCGGCGGGCAATTCCGCTGATCATGTCGAGCCCCTTTTCCTGGGTCATCGCGCCGACGATTCCGCAGACCACTGTGCTCGCAGGCCAACCGCGCTCTCTGCGCCAATTTCGGGGGCGCTTGACCTGCGGCGCCGGGATCCCGGAATGCACTACCTCGATTCGGCTTGCGGGGATCCCGGCTTTGACCATGACTGCTTTCACGGCGTGGGAGATCGCGATAAATGCATCCACGCCGTGACGGTACTTCAGCCGCACTTGCTTGGGCGGGAATGCGACGCGGCGAGTGACGACGAAGCGAATTTTGCGTTTGCCGAGTAACGCGAAGCGCGCGATGGAGTGGGAGCGCGCGTCGTGCGCGTGAACAACATTGGCGCCCCACTCACGGGCGACGGCGCGCAGCTCGCGCGCGGCGCGGATGTCCCACTCTCCACGCAGTGTGAGACGATACGTGGGAAGGCCGGCCTGTTCGGCGCGACGTATCAGCGGAGAGCCTGTGGGGGCTACCACGAGCACGCGGTAGCCGCGATCCCGAAGTCCCGTCGCGAGCAGAAAAACCTGGCGCTGGCCGCCGCGCCAGCTGCGCCCAGAATCGACATGAATAATCCGTGGCTGATCCACTACGCTCCGAGCTTTTGCGCGAATGTCTTGAAGAGACCCCGGTCCCATGGCTCCGGCGAGTCGTTCATCTCTTCGGGATGCCACTGCACAGCCATCACCCACCAATCTTTGGTTGACTCGAGCCCTTCGATTATTCCGTCGGGCGAGCGGGCGGTCACCCGCATTCCCTCCGCGACGCGTTTCACCGACTGATGATGAAACGAGTTGACAGTGAGATGCTCCGTGCCGACCGCCCTGGCGATCAGCGAGCCGGGCTCGACTGAAATCTCATGGGAGCGGGTATCGCGCGGAGAATCTTCGTCATGCGCGATCCGGGTGTCGCACTGCGAAGGAATATCCTGCACAAGAGTGCCGCCAAGGGCGACGTTGAGAATCTGGATGCCTCGACAGATTGCAAGAACGGGTTTGCCCCGAACCTTTGCCTCTTCGATCAGTGCGGCCTCGGTCGCATCGCGCGCGACGTTTACGAAGCGTACTTTTTCGTGGCGTTCTTCGCCGTAGCGTGCAGGATCGACGTCCTCGCCCCCCGTCAACACAAGACCGGAGACTGAATCCATGATTGCCGCGGCCGCTCTTGCGCTCGAAAGAGGAGGGACGATGAGTGGTATGAGCCCTGCACTTTCGAGGGCGGTCACGTAAGCGGCGGTAAGCCGGACACGACTGGTATCGCCATCGAGGCGGATGCTAGCGGTAACAGCAACTGTGCAAGCTGGAACCGGCTTGCGCGCGGACGACA
>JAXDME010000094.1:0-3068 GCA_034666285.1 Gemmatimonadaceae bacterium
CGCCTTCCTATGGACAGCGGCCGACGGTATGCGTGATCTCGGCACCCTTGGGGGCACACTCAGCGAGGCGACCGGCATCAGCCAAAACGGTGTGATCGTAGGGTCAAGCTTCCTGACTGGTGGGGGCACTCAGTACGCGTGCGTCTGGGTCAATGGTGTGATCGAGAGTCTGGGGACTGCTACGAGCCGAGCCATGGGGGTCAATAACGCCTCGCAGGTCGTCGGCTGGTTTGGCGGCTATGCTCCCAGTGATGTCACAGCGTTGCTCTGGACGAAGTCGGCCGGGGTGTGGACTTCAGAAGCGATACCCGCTCCGAGCACCGGCAGCGCTAGCCAAGCATACGGCATCAACGAGCTCGGGCAGATAGCGGGCGTTTTCCGGTTAACAACTGGTCAACTTAGTGCTTTTTCGTGGACCAGAGCATCCGGAAGCAAGGAACTTCCCTGGATCACCCGGGGCACTGGGGCTTCGGGATATGCTATCAGCAATCAGGGACGACTTGTCGGAAAGGCGTGGGACAGATCTGGATTTACGCATCCGACTTTCTGGGATCCATCGGGAAGTGGATGGAGCGTGAAGGTGATACTCGGCACCATGAAAAGCGACGCCTGGGTCAACGCCGTGAACGACAACCACCAGGGAGTAGGCCGGGGGACGAAGGGCACGGTCAGGCACGCCATGCTTTGGGAAGTTCCATAACGGCGAGTCGACATCTTCCGCCACCAACTACGCTCGCGGGTGAGCCTTCTGATAAACCTGCTTGAGCCGCTCGATGCTCGTGTGCGTATAGATCTGCGTCGTCGAAATAGACGCGTGCCCAAGCAGCTCCTGCACCGCGCGTAGATCTGCCCCCGCGTCAAGCAGATGCGTAGCAAAAGTGTGACGGAGTGAATGGGTGGAAAGCCCGGAATTCTCGTCGATCTTGTCGAGAAATCCCTTCACCGCATTCTGAATCGCGCGCACCGAGATGCGCTTGCCGCGGTTGCTGAGGAAGAAAGCCGTCCGATCCCCCGATGCTCCGATCGTGCGCAGCAGCTCATCCCGCTTCGATTCGTAATTCCTCAGTGCCAGCTGTGCATGGTCGCCTAAAGGGATAATGCGCTCTTTCCTTCCCTTCCCGCGCACTTTCACCTGCTGCGAGAGCAGGTCGATGTCCATCCTGTTCACGCCGCGCAGCTCCGAGAGTCGCATCCCCGTCGAGTAGAACAGCTCCAGTATCCCACAGTTCCGGACATCGGAGAACTTCCCCTCCTGCGCCTTCAGCTCCGCCGACTGGAAAAGCAGCTCGATCTGTGCGCGGTCGAGATACCCCGGCAGATACTTGTCCTGCTTCGGCGTGATGACGCCCCGAGCGGGATTCGCGTCCACCTGCTCGTTGCGGTGCAGATACTTGTAAAAGCTGCGCACCGCTGAAAGACTGCGGGCTATCGACCGCTTGTTCAGCTTCTTTCGTGTGAGGTGCGCCATGAAGCCGCGAATTGCCAGGCGATCGAGTCCCTGCCACGACCACTCCCGAACACCGTAATAGCCCCCCAGAAATCCAACCAGCTCTTCGAGATCACGCCTGTAGGCGATGAGCGTGTTCGGAGAAACGTCCCGCTCTTTCTCCAGATGCGTCAGGAATTCCTCGATTCCGTACGCTTCGCTCATTATGCGCGAGCGACCGGAGAGCCCAGCACCGCGTTCGCTTCTATCCAGCTCCCCATGTCCGCCAGTGCTCTCTCGGCGAACATCTCGCGCTTGCGCTTCTTGTCGCGAATCTTCTCCGGAAGGTCGTCGAGCAAGCCAAAGTTCGCGTTCATCGGCTGAAAATGCTTCGGGTCTGCCTCGCTCATTTAGCGGTAGAGCGCGCCGAGCATTGTAGTCGCCGGTGGGATGACAGGCTCGTCGCCCCAAAGAATGCGCGCAAGATTGATCCCCGCCAGCAAACCCGTCGCGGAACTTTCGGTGTAACCTTCGACACCGGTGATCTGCCCCGCAAACATGATCGAGGAGTCGTCCCGCGCCGACAGATGCGGGCTCAGCGCGGCTGGTGAATTCAGATATGAATTCCGATGAATCGACCCGTAACGAAGGAACTCGGCTTGCTCGAGTCCGGGGATCATGCGTACAACGCGCTGCTGCTCGGGAACCCGCAGGCGCGTCTGGAATCCGACAAGGTTCCACATCCGTCCGGCGCGGTCCTCCTGGCGAAGCTGCACCACCGCGTAAGCATCACGACCGGTGCGCGGATCCGGGAGTCCAACAGGCTTGAGCGGTCCGAATCGAAGGGTGTCGCGGCCGCGTTGCGCCATCACTTCGACCGGCATACACCCTTCGAAGTACGGTACCTCGTCGAATTCGTGGCCGTGGTACTGATCGGCCGAGATGAGTGCGTCGAGGAAGGCATCGTACTGCTCGCGCGACATCGGACAGTTCAGATACGCGCCCCCATCATCGGCGGATTCCATGGTTTCCTTCCCGTAACGCGAGCCACGAAAGACGATCGTATCGTCTACGGAGTCCCGCGCAACGATCGGGGCAATCGCGTCGTAGAATGCGAGCGCGCCAACGCCCAGTCGCGCACGAATAGCATCCGCGAGCTTGTCAGAAGTGAGAGGGCCAGTCGCGACTATTGAAGGAGAAACGATGCCAGTGACTTCTTCCCGCACGACTGTGATCCGCCTCTCGCCGGAAATGCGCGACGTCACGCTGCGGGAAAAGCCGTCTCGATCCACAGCTAGCGCGCTACCTGCTGCCACTCGCGCTCCGTCCGCCGCTTCGAGGATCATGGAGCCGAGCAGACGCATCTCGGCCTTGAGAAGTCCGTGCGCGTTCGTGAGCTCAGTGCTCTTGAAGGTGTTCGAGCAAACCAGCTCAGCGAGTCCGTCTGTCTTGTGCGCCGGAGTAGTCGTAGTCGGACGCATCTCGTGCAGCGAGACGTTGATCCCGCGTGTCGCCAGCTGCCAGGCGGCCTCCGATCCGGCGAGGCCGCCTCCTACGACCGTTACAGTCTGCGTCACACCGCCACGGCTTCGGGGGTTGGTGCGACATCCCACTCGTTCGCGCACTTGATGCATCGCCTGTA
>JAXDME010000095.1:0-3115 GCA_034666285.1 Gemmatimonadaceae bacterium
ACGCCAGTAGTAAAGTCTGGGAGTAGGCACCTGGTGCCAGGCACCTATGCATCTCTGGAACCTCCAACCGTGTTCAGTTCAGTTGGAACCTGGCTGTCGATCTATATTCCACGATGCCCCCGCCCCACCTGTACGTCCACGTCCCCTTCTGCGCCCGCCGCTGCTCGTACTGCGATTTCTCGATCGCCGTCCGCTCGCGCACGCCGGTAGATGAGTACGTAAACGCTCTCCGCTCTGAACTCGCTCAAGGAACAGTGCAGGATGCGAAGCTCGACACGGTCTACCTCGGCGGAGGCACCCCCTCGCGCCTCGGCGGTCCCGGCGTAGCGAGTGTTCTCGCTGCGATCCGGGAGCGCGCGACGATCGCAACCAACGCCGAAGTGACGATCGAGGCCAACCCCGACGACGTAAACGACATCGCCATTGCCCAGTGGCTCTCCGCCGGCGTCAACCGAATCTCCCTCGGCGCGCAAAGCTTCGATGACACGGTTCTGGAATGGATGCACCGCACCCACGATTCCTCGCAGATCGCCGGAGCCGTAAAAGCGATCAAACGAGGTGGCATCGATAACATCTCGCTGGACCTGATCTTCGCCCTACCCGCGCACTTAAACCGCGACTGGAAGAACGATGTCGCGCGTGCGCTCGAGCTCGAGCCCGCGCACGTCTCCCTCTACGGACTCACAGTCGAGGACCACACCCCAATTGCGCGCTGGGCCGATCGCGGCGCCGTCGTCGAAGGATCCGAAACCCAGTACGAGGAAGAGTTCCTGTACGCCAACGAAGCGATGTCCGCCGCCGGATTCGAGCACTACGAGGTGTCCAACTTCTCACTTCCCGGCAAATCATCCCGCCACAACTCGGCGTACTGGACTGGTGCCTCCTACGCCGGAATCGGCCCATCCGCGCACTCATTCGATGGCGCAGCTCGGCGATGGAACGTTGCGGCTTACGCGGAGTGGGTGCGCCGACTCGCCAATTCTCAGCCGACTCTGGGTGGCGAAGAATTGCTCACAGACGAGAACCGTGATGCCGAAGCGGTGTATCTCGGGTTGCGCACTCGAACCGGTCTCGAGATTGGCGAAGCGGAGCGGGCCGTCGCCGAGCTGTGGAGATCGGCGGGTTGGGCGGAAATCGAGTGTGCTTCCGGCTTCCCGATTCCGTCGTCCCCGATTCCCGCGTCCCGCGTCCCGCTTCCCGCTTCCCGCCTTCGCCTCACGCCAACCGGGTGGCTCCGCCTCGACAGTCTCGCGGCCGACTTAGCAGCGCGACGGTCCAATCGGCCAACACCGGAGTTAATCGCAAACCCTAGTCACTGCTATATTTGAGACATGTCACTCCCAGGTCTGAATGAGCGCGAACGACGGGTTCTCGAAGCCGTAATTCAGACTTACGTCGAGACGGCTGAGCCAGCCGGTTCCCGGAGTCTCGCCAACAAGTTCGGCCTCGGCGTGTCGCCAGCGACCATCCGAAACACGATGAGCGACCTGGAAGAGAAGGGTTACCTCTTCCATCCACATGCTTCTGCCGGACGAGTTCCCACCGACATAGCGTATCGCGTTTACGTGGATTCTCTGATTCCGCTTCGCGCGCCCGACGCAATGCAGCGCGAGCGACTGACAGCCCAGATCACCACGGGTGGATCCGCCGTCGAAGCAATTCTTCGACGCGCCGCACAAAGTCTGGGCGTCATCACCCAGGAGTTGGGCATCGCACTCGGTCCCCGATTCGACAACGCGATTCTCGAGCATGTCGAGCTGATACGCCTGTCGTCAGAAAGACTGCTCGTCGCGCTGACGCTCTCGGCTGGTGCCATGCGAACGATCTTTGTCGACGTTCAGGGCGAGATCGCCGACGCGGCAATCGCGGAAGTGACGCAGGTGCTGAACGAAAGGCTGGCGGGGCTTAGCCTTCGGCAAATTCGCTCGTCATTGGGCGATCGCCTGCGCGACATCGGACCGACTCCGGAAGCATCCCATCTCCTCAACGTTTTCATCGAGGAAGGCGATCAGCTTTTCGAGAGCGCGTTGGAGCCAAATCCCGACACCGTTATGTTGGGACAGGCATCGGTTCTCGCTGAACAACCCGAGTTCGCCAGCATCGACAACATGCGAAAGCTGGTCGCGCTCACCGAGACCCGTGAGAAACTTGGCGAGCTGTTGCGTCGTCGTAGCGAGACGGGTGGTGTCTCGATCACGATCGGCAACGAGCACAGCGACCCGAGGCTCGCGAGCTTCACGGTCGTCACTGCTTCGTATCACGCCGGCCCGCTGACTGGCGTCATCGGCGTGATCGGCCCGACCCGCATGCCGTACGACAAGGTCATCTCGCTCGTGACACACACGTCAGAGCTGGTGACGGATCTGCTGAAGGAGAATTCCAGGAACCATGGCTGATTTTTATCAAACGCTTGGCGTCCAGCGCGGCGCCGGCGACGAAGAAATAAAAAAGGCATATCGCAAGCTGGCGATGGAGTGCCATCCCGATAGAAACAATGGATCGAAGGAATCCGAGGAAAGATTCAAGTCGATCACCGAGGCGTACGACGTGCTGCGCGATCCCAACAAGCGCGCTCTCTATGATCGTTACGGCGAGGCGGGTCTCCGCGGCGGAGCGGGCGGATTCCATCACGTCGATCTCTCCGAAGCGCTCAGCATCTTCATGCGCGATCTCGGTGGCCTGGGCGGTTTCGGCGATCTGTTCGGCGGCGCGGGTGGGCGCGGAGGTGGACCTCGCACCGGATCCGACATCAAGCTGCCGATGCCGCTGACTCTTGCTGAAGTCGCGACCGGGGTCGAGAAAACCGTGACCGTCAAGCTGCTCGAGCCGTGCGACCGCTGCGATGGCAGGGGCGGCGAGCCAGGGACTTCGCCCCTCTCATGCTCGACCTGCGGAGGCAGCGGTGAAGTCCGTCGCGCGCAGCGCTCGTTCTTCGGTCAGGTGATAAGCGTTGCGCCATGCTCCTCGTGCGCCGGCGAGGGGACCGTAATTGCTTCGCCGTGCAAGAAGTGCCGAGGAGAAGGGCGGGTTCGAACTGAAAAGCAGATCAGCGTGCGCATTCCAGCGGGCGTCGCAACAGGGCAGTACATGACGATGCGCGGCGTCGGGAACGTCG
>JAXDME010000096.1:0-4777 GCA_034666285.1 Gemmatimonadaceae bacterium
TGCTCGAGACAATTCTGGCGACGGCGGGCTCAATGCAGCTCGACGCGATCGTCGTCGACTCCATTCAGACGATCTTTACGAGCGATCTCGAAGGCGCGCCGGGCAACGTGGGTCAGGTAAGGGAATGCGCCGCGCGACTGATGCGCTTCGCCAAAGAAACGGATACGACGGTGTTCGCCGTAGGGCACGTCACCAAGGGCGGAGGAATCGCGGGCCCCAAGACGCTCGAGCACATTGTCGACACTGTGCTGTACTTCGAGGGCGAGGGTATGCTCGAGCACCGCATCCTTCGGGCGACGAAGAACAGATTCGGCAGTGTCGATGAGATTGGCGTCTTCCGAATGACCGAAGAAGGCCTCATCGCCGTCGACAATCCGTCGGAGCTCTTCCTCGGCGATCGGCTCAACAATTCGTCCGGCAGCGCAGTGACCGCTCTTCTTGAGGGATCGCGGCCCGTGCTCATCGAGATACAAGGCCTCGCCACCAAGGCGGGGTATGGCACTGCTCAACGAGTGAGCACCGGCTTCGACGGCAGACGTCTCGCGCTGCTGCTGGCTGTGCTCGACAAGCGGGCGGGCCTATCTTTCTCCCAGCTCGACGTCTTTCTCAACGTCGTCGGAGGGGTTCGAATGCAGGAGCCCGCTGGTGATCTGGCCGTCGCGAGTGCGCTCGCGTCCAGTGTATATGATCGCCCCGTCGCGAATTCCGCGATTTTTCTCGGCGAGGTAGGACTGGGTGGTGAGATCAGACCTGTCTCGCAGGCGGAGCGCAGACTCGGAGAAGCGTCGAAAATGGGGATGACGGTCGCCTACATGTCTGAGCGCGGCATTCCCAAACGCGGCTCGCGAGGACTCGAGGTCGTCGGTGTGCGCACGATCAACGATCTCTTCCGGCACCTATTCCATGGCTAACGTGGGAAGAGAGAAGGGGGGAGACGTAAGAGGGAATCGGAATCCCGAGCGATCCTTCCTACTTCCCGCTTCCCGCTTCCCCCGTCCCGCTTCCCCCGTTCCCCGGCCCCCGAAATGAAGCGCGATGTCGGCGTGATCATCGTCGCCGCCGGCAGCGGCTCGCGCACCGGGTCGGAGGAGCTGAAACAGTTCAGATGGGTCGCCGGCAAACCGATGCTGCTGCACAGCATCCAGACCTTTCAAGCACGCGCCGACGTCGCAATGGTCGTATGCGTTCTGCCCCGTGAGTACGTCGGCGATCCGCCCCCATGGATCTTTCAGAGTGACGCAGAACGGCTGCTTCTGTCGGTTGGTGGAAGAGAACGTATCGAGTCCGTCGCGAATGGATTGGAGGATCTGCCGAGCGAGTGCGAGATCGTCGTGATTCACGACGCAGCCCGGCCGCTGGTGACGAGCGAGACTATCGGACGCGTTATCGACGAGGCCCGTCAGGGCAACGGAGCTGTAGCCGCGCTCCCTGTCGTCGATACACTCAAGCGCGTCGGATCGAACGGCAGGGTTATCGAGACGGTGGACCGTTTTGGATTGTGGCGGGCCCAGACCCCCCAGGCATTTCCGCGCCAGGCCATCGAGCGGGCGCACCGCGAGGCGCGTGAAGCCGATCGGATTGCGACCGACGACGCAGCACTGTGCGAACAGATCGGATTGACGGTTGTCGTGGTGCGGGGAAGTGAGCGCGCCCAGAAAATCACCGAAGAAAATGATTTCGCGTTACTGGAGGCGCTGAGTATCTTCCGCGAATGAAGCCGGAATCGATGGTCGTGCCGTTCTGGTCGCCACAGGAGGTCGAGTCTGCCATCAACGGAGCGCTCGCCCATCTCGCTGCCGGAAAAGTTCTGGCTTATCCGACGGAAACCGTGTACGGTTTCGGCGGAGCGGTGGACGAGCGTTCGGTTCAACAGCTGGTCGCCCTCAAAGGGCGCGCACCCGGAAAGCCCTTTCTCCTGCTCATCGCTGCGAGTGACATGCTCACCCGTTTGGGGCTCCATTTGACCGGCTATGCTGCAACCTTCGCAGCTCGTTTTTGGCCAGGTCCGCTGACGCTTGTTCTGCCGGGAGGAGAGAAGCGCGTGCCGGACACCCTTCGCGGGCCCGAAGGCGGAGTAGCTGTACGGTGGACACCTCATCGATCGCTGGCGCGAGTGATTCTCGCTCACGGAGACCCGATCACCTCGACGAGCGCGAACCGACCGGGCGTCCCCGCGGCAACTTCGGCCGACCAGATTGTCGCCCAATGGAGCGATGCGATCGGCCGGGGGACTCTGCGAGTTCTGGACGGGGGAAGGCTTCGAGACTCGCAGCCTTCGACAGTCGTCGATTGCACGGGACGACTTCCGCGAGTCATTCGCCCCGGAGCAATTCCGGCGGCGAAGCTTCGTGAAAGTGTTCCTGATCTCGTCGGAGACGCCTGAACGATGAATCTGCTTTTTGTGTGCAGCGGCAACACGTGCCGGAGTCCTCTGGCAGAAGCACTGGCGCGCAAGATTGCCGACCGTCGCGGGCTGGAGGATCTGAGCGTGTCCAGCGCGGGCACCAACGCGCACGACAACGTCCCCGCGACGGACGAAGCGCTCCTGGTCGGAATGGAGCGGGGGCTCGACCTCACGGGTCATCGGTCGCGGAAGCTGACTCCTGCGATCGTGTCGGAGGCCGACCTCATTTTCGTCATGACGCCGGGCCACCTGGATCAGGTGAAGCAAATGGGCGGTCGCGGGAAGGTTCACGTCATCGACGAATACGCGTCGGGAGTGGTGAACACGGGGATCAGTGATCCTTACGGCGGCGATCTCGAGACATACCGCAACACCGCCGACGTCCTGGAAGAAGAGCTCGGGAAATTGTTCGATCGGCTTCAGAGCTGACATCCGACCGAGATGACCATGCGTCCCGGCCGACTCGTGCTGCTCGGTCATCCGGTTAGCCATTCGCTCTCTGGTGTTTTTCAGAATGCTGCTCTCAAAGCTTCCGGCATTCCACTCGTTTACGAGGCGCTCGATGTCTCGGCTCGCGAGCTTCGCGCTGTTCTTCGCCAACTGGAGACTTCGAACGCGGCGGGGAACGTAACTATCCCGCATAAGGCTGCCGTCCACGATCTCTGCGACCACCTGACGGATCTGGCAGCGAAGGTTGGCGCTGTCAACACCTTCTGGTTCGACTCGAGCAAGCTTCATGGCGACAACACCGACGTCGCGGGATTCGATGCCGCCGCGAGAGCGCTCCTCGGTGGGGAAACGACAGACGCCCGTGTGGTGGTATTCGGCGCAGGCGGTGCCGCCGCAGCCGTTCTCGCCGCGGTCGAGGAATGGTCAAATGCCAAAGCAACGATCGTGGCTCGCCATTCCGACCGCGCTGCAGCTCTGGCAAAACGGTTTCCGGATGTCGCCCGCGCCGAAAAGAGCGTGGAGCGGGCAATGCGCGGTGTCACATTGATCGTCAACGCGACCCCGATGGGTCAGCACGACGAAGATCAACCCGTTGATGTCGCGCTGATTCCGAAATCAGCCGCGGTGCTGGATCTCGTTTACAGACGCGGAGGCACACCATGGGTAAGGGCGGCCCGCGCGAACGGAAATCGGGCAGCGGACGGACTTCCGATGCTGCTGGAGCAGGGAGCTCTGTCGTTCCGGCGGTGGTTCGGACAGGAGCCCGACCGCGAAGCGATGCGGCTGTCGCTGACCTAGGCGACAGGTCTTCGTCGACCTGGCTTGGTGAGTATCTCAACGGTGCACTCGACCTCCTGCTTCCCCGCGTGTGCGTCGCCTGTGAACGGCTCCTGGCCCGCGATGAGCGAGGGATGGTATGTCATCTCTGCTGGGCAAGGCTCCCCCGCCTTTCGTCACCACAGTGTGGGCGGTGCGGACACCCCTTCACAGCCAGTCTCTGCCAGTGGTGCGATCTCCTGCCGCCGTTCGTGCGTGCCGTGAGGTCAGTTTGCTGGATGCCAATCGAGCCTGCGTCGTCCATCGTGCACGCGCTCAAGTATGGTGGCTGGGCCAAAGTAGCCGACGAGATGGCGGGGAGGATGAGTCATCTCTCCTGGCCGGAAGACGTGGTCCAGGAGCGCGCCGGCCTCGTTCCAATTCCGCTGGCACCAGCGAGAAAAAGAGAGCGTGGCTATAATCAGAGCGAGCTTCTTGCTCGCGGTTTGTCGAGGCATTGGCGGATTCCGGTCTTGGAGAGCGCAGTTCTGCGCTCTCGCGAGACAGATTCGCAGACGCGGTTGACACCCGAAGAGAGACAGGGCAACGTTGCAGGCTCGTTCCAAATCTGCGGCGGGAAAACGGAATCTCTCGAGGGTGCGCACGTCATGCTGGTGGATGACGTCGTCACGACCGCTGCAACGCTCAACGAGTGCGCAAAGGTGTTGTACGACGCTGGTGCGCGAATCATCAGTTACGTGACTTTTGGCCGGGCTCACGCAAGCGGAGACCGGCTTTAACCGAATGGAGCTAAGGGAATGGCCACAAGGATAGGCATCAACGGATTTGGCAGAATCGGCAGACAGGTCGTCCGCGCCGCAAAGATTCAGGGTGTAGCTGACCTGGACTTTGTGGCCGTCAACGATCTCACCGACACCAAGACCCTCGCGCACCTCTTCAAGTACGACTCGGTGCATCGCACGTATCAGGGCGATGTGGAAGCGGGTAAGGACTCGATCACCATCGATGGCGATGAGATCAAGATTCTTTCCCAGAAGGACCCCGGCGCGCTACCGTGGAAAGATCTTGGCGTGGACATCGTGCTCGAGTCCACTGGGCGCTTCACGGACGCCGAATCCGCTCGCAAGCACATCCAGGGTGGAGCGA
>JAXDME010000097.1:0-4267 GCA_034666285.1 Gemmatimonadaceae bacterium
TGCCTCCTTAGGCTTCTTTTCGGTGGCAGCGCCCAGGCGCTCCTGATCGGCTGAAGAAGGGTCGAATCCATCTGCCCGGACGTCCAGCATCAGCGAGTACGGGCTATCGGCAGCGTATTCCTCGCGAATGAGAATCGGTGAGCCGGGTTCGGCGCTGGCCAGCTTTACTTCGATGAGCTCGGCGAGGTGTGTTAGCGCCATCAATGAGCCCCGAATCGCGTGGCTATCGAACCCCGCATCCGGGTATGTCATTACCTCGAGGGTCCCGTAGGGACCGTAGTGCTCGTGCTCGCTGTCCGTCGCGTTTTTCGGATCCGCGACATAGCCCAGCAACAGGTCAGGAAAGTAGAGCAACCCAGCTCGAGATCCAGTGAGCGTCCACAGTTTTTTGTCTCGGTCCATCTCGCAATAGAAGCCAAGCTTGCGCCACTCTTGCCTGATCCGCTCGTCACTCATGGCGATTGGCGCTTGCTCAGGCGGGAGCGTCCGCTGCCGGTAGATGTAGACCCCGGCCGCGACCAGAATTGCGAAGAGTATTAAGGTGAGCAAAATGGTCTCGGGCCTAATGAATCCGCACTGCGGTACTGAGACGCGATACGCCGTTCACGTCGAAACTTTCGACGGCAACCCAATAAGCCTGGCCGACGGTAAGTGCCCTTAGCTCGAGGGTGGTCCCCTGATCCGCGAACCGCTGGAAAGTCTCATACAATTTCGCGGGAGCGATTCCCCAGCGCACGTTGTAGCCGACCGCTCCCGGAACAGGTTTCCAGGTGATGACAGCGTCGCGCTCGTCCCGGTCGCGCGTCGCCGTGAGACCGGACGGTGTTGGAGGCTGGCCGCCGTCGCCATTGCCGAACACGCGAATGTCGCTGATGGCCAGGTTTGCTGCACCGACGTGGATGTGCTCGTAGCGTACGAAGCGCGCGCGTGTTGGAGCTGAAAGCGCTATGTAGGCGTTCGGACGGTCGCGTCGCTCATGGGAGATGTCAGCGACCGATTTCCAATCACTTCCGTCCAGAGAAGCGCTCAGGCGAAACTGTGTGTAGACCGTGGAGTCGGTCCCGTAGAGTCCCGACTTGTAGTCCGCGTAGTTCACCTGAACTGCTTTCACGTTGTAAGAGCGCCCGAGGTCGACCGTGATGGACTCACCGGGCCGATTCTGTCCCGCGACCCAGAACGTGCGCGGGTTCTCGTCCGTCACATTGCTCGCGGGAAAACTGTCGCGAGCCGAAGACGCCGTTGCCTTGCTGTGATACGAGAGGAGCATCCACCCGGTGAATAGCTCGCTACTCGTTTGATTCGCTTTCGTCGGTAGCCAGTGCGGAAAATCCCCGAAGCGAGTGTCGACGAACATCTGTCCGTCACTATCGAATCCTGCCGGGTGCAGACCGATGCGCCGCTCGAAGTTCCAGTTGACGGCAATCCACGGAGTTCCGGTGTTCCACCAGTTGCCGTAGACGTCCTGGAACGTGTTGCCGTGTCCGGCGCCCTGCACGAACCCGCCTGGCTTGTATGCTACCGGATTGTACGGCGCGTAGGTGAATGGTCCGAGGGGATTGTCCCCGGTGTACACGCCGGTTGAGTACACGTTGTACTCCGTGCCGGGCGCTCCGTACTGGAGATAGTAGCGACCTCCATGCTTCGTCATCCATGAGCCCTCGATGAATGGTCGTATCGTGGAGTCGCGGTGATCCTGGCCGAATCGCTCCCACCCGTGTTTAGCCGGATCGAGTCCGAACAACCAGTGCGGCGTCCCCTTGTAAGCGAGGCGCTTTGACTTATCCAGCTCGATGACGTTTAGCGGATACACGTTCGACGAATTCCAGTAGAGAAACCAGCGGTCGGTGTCAGAATCGTAGAAGAACTGTGGATCCCACGGACCGGGCTGCACGGAGTCCGGCTTGGCAAAGACACCTTGTGGCTCGTACTGGCGCGCCATCGGCAGCCAGGGCAGGAGACGATTGTAAAACTCGACGCGTCCGGTTGCCGGCTCCGTCAACATTAGAATGGGAAGCGGCACAGTCGTGCTCGGCAGTACATAAATTGTGTCGCGTACGGAGAGCACAGCTGGCGCGACAATATCGGTCAGCGGCCAGCGCGACGGACTAATGTGTTCCCACGTGCCGAGGTCATGCGAGTGCCAGTAGCCATCGCCGATAGTCTCGAAGAGGTAGTACTCGCCACGCTGGACGACGATGACCGGATCTGCACCAGCACGATACGAGATGCCTTCGTTGTGTTGCTCGAAGTTGTACTTGTAGTCGATGTCGATCGGATTCGCATAGGTCTGCTGGTGTGCTGCCTGCCCATGAGCGGTTGAGACAGCCATCACTCCGAACACCAGTCCCGCGAGGTGCTGCTTCATTCCGGCTACTTCAACGGCAAATAGAGTTCTGTCACGAGCTCTTGCGGCTTCGCGTTCATGGGAGTGTTCGGATACACCTCGTAGCTCATTCCGTCGCCAGCCTTCTCACCGCTCCGGGGCAGCCATTCGTTCCTGATATGACCCCACGTTTCGCCGAGTCCGGAATATGGACCATGGTGCGTGGCGTGAGCATAGCGGCCGGCTGGAAGGGCCATCTCCGTCAGGCCCGGCGGGAGCTTTGTCTCCGCTGGAATGGTGATGGCAGCGTCCGATCTGAGTTTCTCTTCGGGCGTGACGGCCGGATCATCGTGATAGATCCCCACCAATAGTGTACCCGGGCCGCTCAACCCCGAAGTCGTGACGAGATCGTTCAGACGAGTGAACGCCTCGTTGACGCGCATGTAAGACCCTACGTGTCTTACACTGGCGAGACGGAGCGCTGGCCGGTCCACGATTTCGACCTTCATACGTTCACCTCAATTCGATCGGTGAGCTTTAAGGGATAGAAAAACCCTCGGGAGTTCAAGAGGCGTCTTCTTAACGCGGACGTTTGCGTCGAAGAATCGCCAGCGTAACTTCGATGAATGAGAGCCGACATGGCGGATCGTGATCGAAGCTGAAGAGCGGTGGACCCCTGCGCGGCCGAACGCGCTCGTGGTCGCTTGCTCGGATGGTCGGCTACAGGAAGCCACCGACGCGTTTCTCGAGCGCGAGTTCAAGATCACGCGATATGACCGCTTCTATGTTCCCGGTGGGGGTGGCGCGCTCGCATCGAGTGGCACCGATCCAGTTCGTGCCCAGCGGATGTGCGCCGAATGCAAATATCTCGTGGAGCTGCACGCGGTGAAGCGCGTGATTCTTCTTTTTCACGGTCCGTCTGCCACTGGTCGAATCGAGGCTGCATGCGCTGACTACCGTCGCAAGCTTCCATGGGCGAACATTGCGGCGCTGCGCTCCCAACAGGAGACGGACGCGGTCGAGCTGCTCAAGCGTCGCCGAGAGTGGGCGGGCGATGCAGGCGTGCTGTTGTATCGCTGCGAGGTTGATGCGGCGGGGCGTCTCGCGTTCGTGAATCTGGATGCTGACTCTGCGCTTGGCTCCGAGAAACGAGTGCGTGGGGCGTGGAGCTGATGGCAAAGAAAGACGACGCGAAAGTGCTGTCGATCGACGGGCGCGAGGTCCGGATCTCCAATCCGGCGAAGCCGTATTTCTCGCGCGACGTCAAGCTCTCCAAGCTCGGCGTCGTTCAGTACTATCTCGAGGTCGCACCTGGGGCGGTTGCCGGGCTACGCGACCGGCCCAGCATGCTCAAGCGTTTTGTCGATGGCGCCGAGAAGCCGCCCTTCTATCAGAAGCGCGCGCCGGACAATCGTCCGGAGTGGCTGCGGACAGTCACGCTTTCATTTCCGTCGGGACGCACCGCGGAAGAAGTCGTCGTCGATGACGCGGCCGGTCTGGCGTGGATTGTCAACCTCGGCTGCATCGAGCTGCATCCGCACGCCGTGCGCTCGAACGATCTCGATCACCCCGACGAGCTGCGCATCGATCTCGATCCCATACCGGGCGTCGAGTGGAACGATGTGCGTCGGGTCGCGATGGAGGTAAAGCAGCTGCTCGAGGAGATGGGGCTCAAGGGTTGGCCCAAGACGAGCGGCTCACGCGGGATGCACGTGAACGTTCGCATCGAGCAGCGTTGGACCTTCACCGAAGTGAGACGTGCCGCGCTGGCGTTGTCTCGCGAGATCGAGCGACGCGCGCCCAAGATCGCGACTTCGAAGTGGTGGAAGGAGGAGCGACATGGCGTGTTCCTGGATTACAATCAGAACGCCAAGGACCGCACGACTTGCTCCGCCTATTCGATCCGCCCTCTGGCCGACGCGCGCGTTTCGGCGCCTTTGCGCT
>JAXDME010000098.1:0-14058 GCA_034666285.1 Gemmatimonadaceae bacterium
GATTGCCAGCCAGGTGGTCTTGGCGAATGGATAGCATACCACGGCCCCCGCTATCGAGAGCACGACTCCCCCGTATTGGAGAGCCTCCCAGGGCGGTTTCGGCCACGTCACCATCACGACGACGAGAAACGCCAACGCCAGCAGGATCTCGACGACGATCAGGTTCAAAGTATACGCACCGATGAAGTAGTCGGATTCACCGCGCTCCAGCAGAATGCCGCAGTTAGGGCAGCGCTCGCTCATCTTGAAGAACCCATGAAAGAGTCCCCCCTTCCCGCAGTTGGGACAGCGAAGAAGCAGGGCTCTCCCGAGCATTCTCCACGGAGATTGGCGGGAAATATCAGGGTGAGACTCGCCAGTCATGCTCGTCCGGATGAAGACATGCTCCCCGGACGAGCATAGAGCGCGCCTAGGGCTTGAGCACGACCTTCAGGCAGTCGTCTTCCTTGTGGGTGAAGATGTCGTAGCCAACGGGTGCATCTTCGAGCTCCATCTTGTGCGTGATCACGAAGCTTGGATCGATGTCGCCCTTCTCGATATGCTCGAGCAACGGCTTCATATATCGGTGCACGTGACACTGCCCGGTCTTTATTGTGAGCGACCTGTTCATAAGCGAACCGAGTGGGAATTTGTCGTCGAAGCCCGAGTAGACGCCGATAATCGAGACCGTCCCACCGTTTCGGCACGAGAGAATCGCTTGCCGCAGTGCCGGAATCCGATCGCTCTCCATACGCATTGATTGCTTCGCCTTGTCGTAGAATCCCTGGAAGCCCGGCGTATGCCCTTCGAGTCCGACGGCATCAATGCAGGCATCCGGACCTCTTCCTCCAGTGAGCTCCTTGAGTGCTTCCATGACGCTCGTCTCTTCATAGTTGATCGTGACGTCAGCACCCGCTCGCTCGCGGGCAATTCTCAAACGGTATGGAAAGCGGTCGATCGCGATCACGCGCTCGGCGCCCAGTAGCTTGGCGCTCGCGATCGCGAACTGTCCGACCGGGCCACATCCCCAGACAGCGATGACATCCCCCCGCTTAATGCCGCACATCTCCGCCCCCATGTAACCGGTCGGAAAAATGTCCGAGAGAAAGAGAACCTTCTCGTCGGAAAGATCCTCGGGGACCTTGAGCGGGCCGACGTCGGCAAACGGCACGCGCGCAAACTCCGCCTGGCCGCCTGCAAATCCACCCATCATATGCGAGTATCCGAATACTCCAGCCGGGGAATGCCCCATCATCTTCTCGGCGATCCAAGCGTTCGGATTGCTGTTTTCGCACAGTGACCAAAGGTCGTTCCGGCAGCTCCAGCACTCACCGCATGCTATGGGGAAGGGAACGACCACTCTATCACCGACCTTGAGCTTCTTTACGTTTTTGCCGACTTCCATCACCTCACCCATGAACTCGTGGCCGAGAATGTCGCCGCGCTCCATGGTCGGGATGAAACCGTTGAAGAGGTGCAGGTCCGATCCGCAGATCGCCGTCGACGTGATTCGCACGATGGCATCGCTCTGATTGAGAATCTTCGGGTCGGGAACTGTTTCGACCTTCACATGCTTTGCGCCTTCCCAGCAATTTGCCAGCATCGGTCAGCCCTCCAGTTCGCTGAATTTGGGCGGTCGCGCGGGATGCATTCCGTCCACCGCCGAGGCGTCTGACTGAACCACCTCTCCGACCTCTATTATCTGCTTGAACCGGCGCAGATCGTTCATCAGCTGCGTTTTGGGAATGGTCATGAAGAATTTCGCGAGTTTTTGACCAAGCTCTCCACCCCGCGGTTTGAAGTCCATCTCGAGCACGACCTCAGTGCCGCGATTTCCCGCCGCCGGGCGGAATCGGACGCTGCCGGTATTGTCGATCGCAGCGCTATCGACCGACTGCCACGAGATCATCTCGTTCGGAGTATCCGATACAACATCGGCGTCCCATTCGATGGCGAGACCTGGCGGAGCATTGATTTTCCAATGTGAGCGGCGCGCGTTTATGGGGCGCACGGACTCGATCTGACCCATGAAGCGCGAGAAGTTCTGCGGATTTTTCCAGAAATCGTAGACTTCCTCGATCGATTTGTTGACGGTCACTACGGCAACTAGTGGGAGCGCTCCATCCCCGCTTTTCTCCGGCAGCGTGAAGCTTCCCTCGTCGTGTCCGGCGGCCGGGTTTGACTCACTGGTCAGCGCGATGCTGCACAGGATGTCGAGCGCCGTGACGCCGAGGACTGCGATCGTTGCTCCGGTGAGCCTGGTCTTGTCCGTGCCCGGAGCGCGCATCGCTTTTCCGAGGGAAGCCAGATCGACCGCATCTCCGATGACTCGATTCCACATCCAGTACGTCGGCTTCGGGCGCGAGAGAATTCCAATGCCGGCGGCCAGCTCACGAAGCCCATATGATCGCAGCAAAGTGGTGTGCTCTCGTTCATCGATTCCAATAACTCGAGCTACAGCTCGGGGAGCAAACACCTCCGCTGCGCCTAGCGCTATGCTGAACCAACCGAGCGACTGTGTGAGAGGATCCTTTTCAGTGCGCTGTGTTTCGGTGTAATGGGCCGGCGCATCCTTCGCCGAAGTTTCGCTAGCTGTCCGCTGTCCTACTGATTTGTTTCGGCGAGTCATTCTGGGCGGGGTCCATGCACCGTCCTGTCCTGATTCCCGGGTAATCTCGGTCCCCATGTTTCCTTCTCCTGCTACGTGGTTTGCGTCGTCGCGCCGAGCCATCCGGCTCTCGTATGGCGGTTGGAAACATTAGGTAGGCAGAGGACGTGCCCCGGTGAAAACCCTCGCGCGAACATTCGCGCGTCGATTATAGCGTTGGTACTGTTGAGTTTACGGAATGTCCGGCCGTTCGATAACACTGCGGCTCGACACGGAACGGGTGAATCGCGAAGGGTATCATCTGATGCAGGCGGTGCCGTTAGTCTCGCCTGGAGCGGGTGAATATTATTTACCGGTCGAAGCGTGTTCTTTTTTTCTGGATACGCTCGTCGTAGAAGTATGCGGGTACTCTTGATGCGTGCACTCGTCACGCGCACTTGTCTGCGCGTACACAATTCATTGGTGCGATTTCCCCCTGGGGGCGCAGCGCTGATTCCGGTCTGTGCGCTGTCTATGGCGCTGCTCGTTTTACCCGCGACCGCCAACGCCCAAACCGCAAGTCAGGCCTTCATCAATCTGTTCTCGGGCGCGCGACTTTACGTAGATCCCGCGTCCGCGGCAAAGCGGCAAGCCGATGCGTGGAGGCGCTCACGTCCCACGGACGCCGAGCTCATGGACAAGATTGCGTCGCAGCCGGTCGCACAATGGCTCGGCGGCTGGAATGTCGACATCGGCCGTGATGTCGCCGACGCAGTCGGTCGAATCACCGGCTCGAGAGCGCTACCGGTTTTCGTCGCCTACAATATTCCCGGACGTGATTGTGGCCAGTACTCGGCCGGTGGTGCTAACGGGAGCAACGCCTACAAGAGCTGGATTCGCAACTTTGCCAACGGACTTGGCGCCCGCAAGGCAGTAGTGATTCTCGAGCCTGACGCGCTCGCGGGAATGAACTGTCTCAGCCAACCTCTCCAGGAGGAGAGGTTGAATCTCATTCACGACGCGGTGCGGGTTCTCAAGGCGCATGGAGCGGCGGTGTACATAGACGCCGGCCATGCCAGGTGGCTTGCTCCTCCGGAGATCGCGAACCGCCTCAATCGCGCGGGTATCGCCGACGCGGATGGATTCAGCCTGAACATCTCTAACTTCCTCGCCAATTCCGTGAACATCGCTTACGGGACGGAAGTGTCGAAGAGAGTTGGCGGCAAGCACTTCATCATCGACACCAGTCGCAACGGACAGGGCGCGACGAGCGCCGGCAACTGGTGCAATCCCACCGGACAACGTGTTGGTCCCGCTCCAACCACGCGTACGGGGAATCCCTTGGTGGATGCGTTCCTGTGGATCAAGACGCCAGGCGAGTCTGACGGCACGTGTGGCGGAGGACCAGCGGCGGGCAAGTGGTGGGCGGAGTATGCGCTCGGCCTTGCCGGTGGGGCGTGGGATCGCCTGCTCGGTCGGAAATAGACGCGCACTGCATCAACAATGACAAACCCCTCGCGAAACTCGAGGGGTTTGTCATTATAGGGCCAGGAGAAGTGGCCTCGCGCGCCGGAGTCGAGGAGCGCGACCAGTTCTCAACCCTTTCCTTCCGGTGGGTGTCAGAAGGTCGACAATGGAACTGGCTGCCAACGAGTTTCGGAGCTCGGTGACCGATATCGAACTGATCGCACGGGTGGTTGCTGGCGATGCTGCCGCCGAGCGTGAGCTATACGAGACATACGTCGATCGCATTTTCCGACTGACATTTCGTCTCGCGGGAGACGACGAGCTTGCACGGGATTTCACTCAGGCAACCTTCATCCGTGCGTTTGAAAAGATTGGAAGCTTTCGTGGCGAGTCATCTCTCTCGACCTGGCTGCACTCGATCGGAGTTTCGGTGGCGCTGAACGGATTGCGAAAGACCAACCGGATCAAGACGCGTGAAGCGCCGATGGAAGAAGGATTGACGGTCGGGGTTACGCCTGTTGAAGCGGAGCCGGATCTGAAGGAAAGGTTAGCGAGGGCAATCGACTCGCTATCGGACAAGTACAGGGCGGTATTCGTGATGCACGATGTAGAGGGCTATACGCACGACGAGATCAGCGGGACGTTGAACATTCCTATTGGAACGTCGAAGTCCCATCTCTTTCAGGCACGTAGCAAGCTGCGGGTAGCATTGGCCGATTTTGCACCGGAGTGGGTGTCATGACTGACGACAATTTCGAGGATTTCCTAAAGAAAGCGGCGCAGGGCTACAACGTCCCTCCCGTACGCACTCCTCGCGATGAGATGTGGGGAGCGATCGTGGCAAAACGCGCCGCCGGTCCGCGGGTGGTGTATGGTGGCGGCTCAGTGCGCCAACCTTCCCAGCGCAGATTCGGCTCGAGGGTCTGGATCGGCGCGGCGGCCGCCGCGGTTCTCCTTCTCGCGACCGGAGTTGGGGTGGGACGATGGAGTGCGACGAACCAGACTCCTCGACGGGTTGGTATTACGAATCCGCCGACTGCGAATACACAATCAGCTTTTCCCGCCGCTGGCGCAAATACTGGGGCGGGTAGCGCCGATCGCAATGTTCCTTCTACTGAATCGCCAAACCAGCAGTTCAATGCGCGGACGCAGTCAATCGCGCGTTCCAATTCGGAGAGCCAGTCAGAAAATCGACGCGTAGCTACTGGGACGATCAGTTCCCATTCGCCATCGTCACCCGCTTCAGGCTCATCGTCGGCGTATCAGCTCACTGCCGTACGTCACCTCAGTGAAGCCGAAGCGCTTCTCACTTCGTTCAGAACCCGCACGACAGCAGATCAGCAAATGGACGCGCAGCTCGGATTGTGGGCGCGCGAGCTCTTGAGCAACACCCGTCTATTACTGGATTCTCCCGTCGCAAACGATCCCCAGCGTCGTCCGCTGCTGGAAGATCTCGAGCTCGTGCTCGTACAGATCGTTCAGCTATCGCCCGGTAGCACGCCACAGGATCGAGAGCTGATCGAGAAGACACTCCAGCAGGATCACGTAATGACCAGGCTGCGCACCGCGATTCCCGCGGGCCCGCAGCGCGGCAGTTAAGACCACTTCGATGACAATGAGAACGATACTCGCGGCAGCAGCAATTATTTCTTCGGCAGGATTCGGAGTCGCCAAGTCTCCATCCAGCCAGCCTTCATCGCCCCTTCCGGTTATTGCCTCCGCTCCCATGAGCGTTGGTGCACAACCGACAATCGCACTCGTATCACCTGGCACCCAAACGGATCCGCTTCCGCCTGCGCCGTGGGCGAAAGCTGATCCCGCTGATTCCCTATACCGGCTCGCTCGTGAAGCGCTCTCGCGCGGCGATTACAAGCGTGCCGCTGAGATCTTTCACAGGATTCCCGAGCGATATCCGCAGTCGGCGTACGCAGGACAGGCGCTGTACTACGAAGCCTTCGCGCTTTACCGCAGCGGTGGGGACGATGATCTGACGGCTGCGCGCGACCGTCTGAATCAGCTTCAGCAGCGCTTTCCGGCGATCGCGAAGAAGGACGGCGCACTTCTCCAGACTCGCGTGTGTGGCGAGCTCGCCAAGCGTGGCGACGAATCGTGTGCCGCCTCCATAAGCTCAATGGCGGAAGGCAACGACATTACAAGCGGAAAGACGGTGACTACCCCGGGATTCTCGGGAAAGAGCTGCCCGTCCGAAGACGACGAGAACGACGATCGGATCGCTGCGCTCAACGCGCTGCTTCAGATGGACGCCGATCGAGCGATGCCGATTCTCCAAAAAGTTCTCGCTCGTCGCGATCCCTGCTCGGCGGGACTAAGACGAAAGGCCGTGTTCCTCGTCTCACAGAAGCGCACGGATCAGACAGCGAACATCCTCATGAGCGTCGCTCGCGGCGATCCTGACCAGGAAGTCCGGGAGCAGGCAGTGTTCTGGCTTTCGCAGGTTCCGGGATCGACCGGACTTCTCGAGGAGATTCTCAAGGGCAACAGCGACGAGACCATCAAGGAGAAAGCGCTCTTCTCTCTCTCGCAGCAGAACGAACCGAGGGCGCAGCAGATACTGCGGGACTTCGCGGTGCGCGATGCAGAGTCCGAGGATCTTCGCGACAAGGCCATCTTCTGGCTCGGACAGCGCCACTCGACGGAGAACACGGAATTCCTCCGTACTCTTTACTCTCGGCTCACGAATCAGGATCTCAGAGAGAAGGTCCTGTTCTCGCTGTCGCAGCAGCGGGGCGTCGGAAACGAGCAATGGCTCATGAACATCGCCGTCAATCCGAAGGAAGACATCGAGCTGCGCAAGAAAGCGCTCTTCTGGGCGGGACAGTCCGGTGTTGCAACTCCGGAGCTGTCGAAGCTGTATGACCGGATGGGCGACAGTGAGATGAAGGAGCAGGTGGTCTTCGTGCTCTCGCAGCGCCAGAGCGACCGGACCGCGATGGACAAGCTGTTCGACATCGCCAAAAACGAGAAGGATGCCGAGCTGCGCAAGAAGGCGATTTTCTGGCTCGGCCAGTCGCACGATCCACGCGTGCAGCAGTTCCTACTGGATCTTATCAACAGATGAAAAAACTCCCAATAACATCTTTCGCGGGGACGACAGCGATCGTCCTCGCAGGTCTTGTGTGCTTCGCGCCTGGCGCGACGGCACAGAGCATCGCGAGCAAAGTCGCTCGTGTGTCGAACGGAACGGTTCGCATGACTTTCGCGGCAAAGCCGGGAATCTGTGGGAGTGGGAACTCCATAAGATCCTCGAATGGCCGAGGGAGAACTACCTGGGGTGACAACTGGAACACCTCCCCAGACGTGGAGTGGGAGACGGATTGCAGCATGGGTCCCGCCCGCGTAGTGCTCGATCGGCGCGGCGGCGAGCTGAGCGATCTGAGGTTCTATGTAGGGGGTCGGTGGCGGGCTGCCACGGCGGACGTAGTTGATCTGGGAACCGTGCCCGCTCGGGAAGCCGCCGACTATCTGTTGTCAGTCGTGCAGAACGACAGAGGAAGCATCGGGAGGAAAGCAATCTTTCCTGCGACGATCGCGGACAGCGTGGAGATCTGGCCTACGCTCATCAAGATCGCGCGAAATCCGGATCTGCCTCGCGAGACCCGGACTCAGTCAGTGTTCTGGTTGGGCCAGGCGGCTGGTGATGCTGCCACTGCGAATCTCAATTCGCTCGTTTTGGACAATAGCGTAGATCGTGAGGTACGGGAGCAGGCTGTGTTCGCGCTGTCACAGCGTCCGCATGACGAAGGAGTGCCAGCGCTGATAGCCGTTGCCAAGACGAACAAGGATCCCGAGATCCGAAAGAAAGCCTTATTCTGGCTCGGCCAGTCTGGCGACCCGCGGGCGCTGGATTTGTTCGAGCAGCTGTTGACCAGGAAATAAAGAGCGCGGCTAGCGCTGCGATCATTGCAAAGAGGGATGCCCTGAAATAGCATCCCTCTTTCGCATCCCGGACGAACGTGGATTTCTCGCACCTGTCAGCGCAGCTCTCTTCGAGTCCGCTAACAGCGCTGCCGGTGCTGTTCATCGCCGGCGTGCTGACCAGCCTTGCTCCGTGCATTTATCCGATGATTCCGATTACCGCGGCGATTGTCGGAGGAAGCTCGATCGGAGGCGCGCCTCGCCCACGGTCACGCACTGTGTTTCTCACCTTCACCTACGTGTTGGGTCTCGCGCTCGCGTACGCGTCAGTAGGATTGTTCGCCGGGCTTACCGGGACGCTGTTCGGCTCGATCAGTACGAACCCGTGGATTTACTTCGCGATGGCGAACCTGTTGATCATTGCAGCGCTCGCGTCGCTCGACGTCATTCCGGTGCGGGTGCCGACGTGGTTGCTTACTCGCGCGTCTAACGCGGGCGAGGGCGGGACTCCCTACGGCGTGTTCGTAATGGGCGCCGCTTCCGGGCTTGTCGCCGCGCCTTGCTCGGCGCCGGTGATGGCAGCGGTTCTCACCTGGGTCACCGCCACCAAGAGCGGAGTTCTCGGATTCATCTATCTCTTTGTGTTTTCGCTCGGGATGTGCACTCTGCTGATAGTCGTGGGACTTTTCAGCGGAACTCTCGCCCGGCTTCCGCGCGCCGGTGAATGGATGGTCTGGGTGAAACGACTATTCGCCTTGATCATGTTGGCCGTAGCGGAGTATTACCTTGTGCAGATGGGTCAGCTTCTCATCTAGACACTTACTCTGTTCGGATAATCGCGAATGATCTCTCCGGTCGGCAGGCTGGTCCATGTACTTTCTTTCGCCGCAGCAATCGCGGCGGGCTTCGCCGTAGCCCGTCCTGCGTTGGCGCAGGACCTCGGCATCGAGGTAGGCGCCCGGGCGCCCGCCGTGACGGTTCATGCCCTCGATGGAAAACCGGTCGACCTCGGCCAGTACATTGGCAAGACTCCGATCCTGATCGAGTTCTGGGCGACGTGGTGTCCGAACTGCCGCGAGCTGATGCCAACGCTTCTAGACGTAGAGAAGAAATACGGGAAGAGAGTCAAGTTCGTGGCGCTCGCGGTCGCGATCAATCAGTCACCGGAGAGGGTGAAGAGATTTCTTGCCGCGCATCCGCTCCCGCATGACACGCTCTATGATACCGACGGAAAAGCGGCTGGGGCTTTCGACGCTCCCGCGACCTCTTACGTGGTTGTACTCGACAAGACCGGGAAGGTGGTTTACACCGGGCTCGGCGGGAAACAGGACCTGGAAGGGGCGGTGAAGAAAGCGCTCTGACAACCTGTCGATTCTCGCCGACAAACAAAAAAAGGCCGCGGAGCAATCCGCGGCCTTCTCTTATTTCGCCGAATCTGCCTTCGGTGGCGGGGAGAGACTGTCGACCACCGCCGCGAGATCGGTGTACGCCGACGGCGTTAGCACCTTGAATGGCTTGGTTACATAAGCAATCCGCCCGTCGGGCCCCACAACGAACAGCGACCGGTTGTCAACTTTGTTCTTGGCGTCGTAAGCGCCGTAAAGTTGTCCGACTTTGCTACCAGGATCGCTGGCGAAGACGATTGGAAAGTCTTCGTCGCGCGCCCATGAAGCCTGCGTCGTGTCGGCATCTACGCTGATTCCAATTACCGCGACGTTGCGGCCGTTATTGAAGAGCGTGGCGTACTGATCACGGTACGCCTCCATTTGGATGGTTCAGCCTTTGGTTCGCGCCTGATAAAAGAACGCGAGAACCACAGTGCGGCCGCGATAGTCAGAGAGCCGGACCGGAGTCTTGAGCAACCCGTACCGCGTCGCGCCGGGTAGCGAGAAATCCGGTGCGACATCCATGACTCGAGGCCCGGGATCGGTGGGCGCTACGACTGGAGCCTGTTGACCTTCAAGAAAGCCAGCTGCGCCGATTAAGGCGGTGACGCCAAACGCCCATGTCTTGCGAGCGAGAACACGCATCCTCATCCCCAGTGTAATGCTGCGGAAAGTCTACATCCGGGACCCCGGATGGGCTAGCTGCCATTGAGCTGGCAATGAAACAAGAGTGGCTTCAAACCGTACGGGAAAAGGGGTTGTCTAACCCGGTCACACCCGAATGGAGTCATCAATGAAGCGACAAATACGCGGAGCCGCGTTCGCAGCGGCCCCATTCCTAATCGGTTCGACTGCATACGCGCAGTGGTCCGACGCATACACGGCGCCGAGGAACGCGGTTGTTGACGCGTCCGGAGCGCGGATGCTAGAAGTCGAAGCCGGCGCGGGAAGCCTTCGCGTGGAAGGCAAGCCGGGCCTCAAGCAGGTACAAGTGAATGGCATCGCTCGCGCGTCTTCACAGCAGTATCTGACTCGCATCAAGCTCATCGCCGAGCGCAGAGGGGACGTGGTATTCATCAAGGCGGACATTCCCGAGGAGAATTGGAGAAACAATGACAACAACTCCTCCGGCGCGCTCGATCTCGTGATTCAGGTGCCGCAAGGCATGAATGCCGATATATCGGACGGTAGCGGCGATCTGAAGGTGATCAACGTTGGATCCCTCGACGCCACCGACGGCTCGGGCGATTTTGCCGTGACCGGAGCGACCGGAGCGGTGCGTATTAGCGACGGCTCCGGTAATCTGCTCATCGAGAATGTCGGCGGTGACGTGAATGTCACCGACGGCTCAGGCGACATTCAGGTTCGCAACGTGACGGGGTCGTTCACTGTAGAGAGCGATGGATCAGGTAGCATTTACGCGACTGATATTCGAGGGTCCGTGATCGTTCAGAACGACGGCTCCGGCGAGATCGACGTGAACAAAGTCGGACGGGATTTCAGGGTAGAGTCGAAGGGCAGCGGAAGTATCGATTACGCCGCGGTAAGCGGACAGGTAGACGTTCCGGACCGTCGTCGCGGCCACTATCGCAGAGGCGAGGAGCGGTAGCGCATCGTTTTGCGCCGCCCGCAATGTACGCTCGCGCACGCTTATTGCCGGACTCGGCTTCGCAACGGCGGGAAACGTTGAGACGCGTTGGTGCGTCTATTCGACTGAACTTTCTGCCTGCCCTCAACGGAGAACGAAATGCGCTTTCTGGCTATAAGTTTGTGTGCTCTCGCTGTACTGCCCGCTACGTCAAGCGCGCAGAAATCTGCTCCCCTTAAGGCGCAAGGTCCGACGATCCAGGCGGCTGCAGTCGGGTTTCGCGTGAACGAGGCGAAGGTCGACGCATCGACAAAGGTGGCGTCAACTGCACTCGTGCAAAGACATCAGGGTCAGGATGTCGCGCTGATGGCAGTTGGAGTCGGTGCAATGATCGCCGGTGCGCTCATTCAAGGTACAGCTGGAACGATCATCATCATCGGCGGCGCTGGTATGGCGCTGTTCGGCCTCTATCACTATCTGGAATAAATTGCGAAGTTAGACTCCCTCCAATTGCGGATACTGTACTGAGGCTGGAGTCAGCGTGACAAAACCCGTAGCGGCGCGCGTCCATGGCGTGCTCGATTATGCGACGGTGGCGGCGTTCCTGAACGCGCCAATGGTGTTCGGGTTCCACGGAACTCCAGCGGCAGTCGCTTACTGGTTGGCCGGAATTCACCTGCTGATGACGGGTTGCACCGACTTCCCGGTCGGCTTCTTCAAGTGGATTCCGTTCAGAGTCCACGGCGTGATCGAGCTGCTGGCCGGGATATTTGTCCTTGCGTCGCCGTGGGTTTTCGGCTTTACGCAGGACGTTGCCGCGCGAAACTTCTTCCTTGGGATTGGGGTTGTCGTTCTAGCCGTCGTTGCTCTATCAGATTACTCCCTTCGCGTGGCCCCTCCCCCTCGCGATCCCGCCGACAGACGGAAGTGGAGAGGTCCGAGCTAGGCTTCGCCTTCGATGTGAAGCGTTCCCGAGCTCACGAGAACAGAGGCACCACCCACACGAATCGCTTCGAGCTGGCCGCGCTTGAGATCGACCTCCAGCTCGAGCCTGCTTGGGCGGCCCATCTCGACACCCTGATCAACGCTCCAGCGGAGCGTCCCGTCGCGCGTCTCCGAGCGAAGGCCGAGGAATCCTGCCAGAGCAGCACAAGCGCTGCCGGTCGCCGGATCTTCCGCGATGCCGATGCCCGGCGCGAACATTCTGGCGCTGATGTGGCCTCCCTCAAAAATGTTGCTCCAATCATCCGTGCTGAAGACGAACATCTCGGGCGCCCAGTAGTCGCGAAGCGCCTGCTCCCACTTCAGCGGATCGACTTTCACCCACGACAGCATCTCCGGCTTCTTGAGGGGGATAAAAAGAAATGGGAGCCCGCACGAAACGGCTTCCGGCTCGATCATGTCATCCGCCACTATGTGGCTCGGCTCGAGCGAAAGAATCTCGCATAGCGTTTCAGGTGGCGGAGGAGGATCGTTGATCTCCGGCAGGCGCGCGGCGGTCAACTGGCTGAACACCGGCTTGCCCCCTTTTGCGCGAATCAGAACAGAAACCGGACCGACACCCTCCTCAAGAACTACGCGCGTCTCTTCACCCTTGAGTGGAATTTCCCCGATCGATGCAAGCACGAATGCGCATCCAACGGTAGGATGTCCCGCGAAGGGAACCTCACCCGCGGGTGTGTAGATGCGAATGCGCCGAGTGTTGGCTTTCGCTTCGGGCGGAAAAACGAACACGCTCTCCGAGTAATTGAACTCACGCGTGATCGCGAGCATCTGCCGGTCGCTGAGCCCACGCGCATCGGGGATCACCGCAAGCGGGTTTCCGCCATGCAGGCAATCCGTAAATACATCCGCTGTGTGAAATGCGTATGACATTGCGTCGTAGAAAATGCGGATGCTTGGCGCTCGTGGCTACTGCCTGACGCATACTCAACCTCCGGCGGCCGTGGCATTGAACAAGCATTTGCGATGGGTATGAGCGCGCAAAGACGGAAAGGTCCGGGCGGCACGAGTGCCGCGTCTCCAAACGTTGGGAAGCTCCGGTTTGGGCCGGCAGGGTGGATGTACAAGGATTGGGAGGGGACAGTCTATCCGCATCCCAAACCACCGCGCTTCGATCAGCTTCGGTACATCTCCGAGTTTTTCGATGCCGTCGAAATCAACTCGAGCTTTTATGGGCCACCGCGGGCTACCAGCTGCAGCGACTGGGTCCGAAGGGTGGAAGACAACGCCAATTTCCGATTCACGGCAAAGCTGTGGAAGCGGTTCACCCACGAGCGGGCGAAAGCTTGGACGACTGCGGAAGTGGATCAGGTACGCGCGGGCTTTGACATCTTGATGGGATCAGAGAGGCTCGGCGCGGTACTGCTTCAGTTTCCCTGGAGCTTCCGCCAGACAGAGCCAAATAGTGAATGGCTCGGCGATATCGTGCGGACGTTCAGTCTTTATCCGCTGGTGGTGGAGGTTCGTCACAAATCGTGGCTGGTGCCCGAATTTCTGCGGACCCTCGAGGAAGAAGGGGTCGGGTTCGTGAATATCGACCAACCCTTGTACCACGATTCAATCGGGCCGACGGCCCACGTTACATCGCACGTTGGGTACGTCCGGGTGCACGGCCGGAACTACAAGGATTGGTTCCGGGAGAAAGCTCCGGTGGAGCAGCGATACAACTACCTCTACCGGGCCGATGAGCTGACGCCCTGGGCCGAGCGAGCACGGGAGATTGCGAGCGACCCGGCAACGCGGGAGGCATATGTCATCACCAACAACCATTACAAGGGGAAGGCCGTCGCCAACGCTCTTATGTTGAAATCAATGGTGAGCGGTCAGCGGACGACCGCTCCAAGCGCTGTTTACGAGACCTACCGCGACGTCCTGCACGACTTCGCCGAGCCAGCGGACCAATTTGCGGGTCCGTCAGCGTCTTTATTGACGGCACGACCTTAAATGGTTAGGTTATTACCCTGAAGCGCAACGATTGCGTTTCAGTGCCAGCGAACTTTAGAGGGACCTGGGAAGTTACCAGGTCTTTTTTGGTTTCAAGGCGAACAAATGCGGCCATTTCGACCGCGAACAAACAGTAGTCGGCTCGGTACCGCACACACGGCACTCCGACACAATTGAATGAGGATGTACCGAACATGCGTACCACCGGCAAAGTAAAGTGGTTCAACGAC
>JAXDME010000099.1:0-9584 GCA_034666285.1 Gemmatimonadaceae bacterium
CGATCATCCGCCCGATTGTGCGCTTGAGATCGCGTCCCTCCTTTGCGTAAATCAGATCGAACACATCCAGGTCACTCGCGTAGACTCGTCTGGCGAGTAACGATGCGTTATCGAGTGGCACTCGCTCGGCGTAGCGCGGACTGATCGTCTTGAGGGCGGGCCCAATCTCCGAGATGAGAACCCGCCGCGCGCGCGCGTATACGGTGTCCCGCGCGAGAATCCTTGCTTCCCGATCTGCGGGATGCGCTGCGTAGGCTGAGTCGAGCGACTTGATCACCCTGCTCCAGAACCTCGCCAGCAATTTGTCGTCTTCCCATTGTGCATCGAGCCTGGCAGCAGCCGCTTCCTGTCCGCGCGATCTGAAAAACGCGGCGGCGCCTCGAGCCCCGACGAACATCGCGAACGACTCGTTGAACGGCGCCTGGCCCGACGCGTAAAAAGTGTTGTGCGTGAGCTCGTGGATGACGGTGTTTGCGAGCGAAAGCGTGTCACCCTTCAGCGTGGTGTTCAGCAGCGGATCGTTGAAGAATCCCAGCGTGCTGAACGCATCGGACGGTCGGACGTAAACATCGAACCCATCGGCCGCGAGATTTTTCGCTTCACGCCGGGCTGCGGCGAAGTCAAAGTACCCCTTGTAGGGAACACGGCCGACGATCGGAAACCACCAGGTGTACGGCTTCAGGGTATCGCGATACGCCGCGGACACCAAGAGCACCAAAGTGTCGTGATCAAGGCGTGAATATGTTGTGAAACTGTCTTTGGTTCGAAGCCTTAAGCTGTCTTTTGCGTACTGACGCGCCGCCAGAACTACTCTAAGTTTCGCTTTGACATCGTTCGGTGTCCGCGAGTCCGCTACCAGCTCAGAAATCGGCTGGCGACGGCTCAGAATCTTGGCCTCTTCCCACGCTCCTCGACTGAGATAACAGGCAGTCGGAGCAGACATCAGAACCAAAACGCCGAGCGCAACGGCTATCGCCACGAATCCGCGGCGCATTATCTTACCAAGTGTCCTTCGTTCACCTGCACTGCCACTCAGAATATTCACTTCTCGACGGCGCAAACCGCATCGATGATCTCATCACGAGAGCGTTGGAGTTCGAACAGCCAGCACTCGCGATAACCGATCACGGTAACCTTCACGGTGCGTGGGAGTTCCAGGAAAAAGCGAAAAAAGCGGGACTCAAGCCGATCATCGGCATGGAAGCCTATGTCGCGCCAGGCGATAGACGCGCTCGCGATCGCGTCGGGGGCGATCGGGGAAAACCCTACTACCACCTGGTCCTCCTCGCTCAGAACGCGACCGGATACAAGAATCTAGTCAAGCTATCATCCCTCGCCTACACAGAGGGATTCTACGCCAAGCCGAGGATGGACCGCGAGCTCCTCGCGAAATACAATGAGGGCATCGTGGTGTCGTCCGCCTGCATGGCCGGCGAGATCGCCCACAATCTCCTGTCCGACGAGTACGACCAGGCACGCGCCGCTGCCTCCTGGTACGCCGACGTGTTTCGTGATCGATACTACCTCGAGGTCCAGGCACACTCGTCGGAGAACCAGGCGACGCTCAACAGCCGCGTGTTTCAGCTGGCCGCGGAGCTCAATCTCCCTGTCCTGGCCACCAACGACGCGCACTTCCTTTCGCGCGGCGATCACGACGCCCACGATGTGCTCCTCTGCATCGGCTTGGGCAAGGATTTCTCCGACACCAATCGGATGCACTACGACGAGGGCCTCTACTTCAAGAGCGCGCCCGAAATCGCCGAGGCATTTCCGGGCCGGAAAGACGTCCTCGAGAATTCGCTCCGCATCGCTGACGAAACGTCGATCACGTTCTCGAAGCAGTACAAGGTTCCGTCCTTTCCACTTCCCTCCGGAATCGAAACCGAGAATGAGCTGCTGGTTCGCCTCTCCGAGGAGGGCGCCCACTGGCGATACGGCGCTGAGCTCCCCGCGAATGTGCGCGAAAGGCTCGACTACGAGCTTGGAGTAATCACCAGCACCGGATACGCCGGCTATTTCCTGATCGTCGCCGATTTCATCAAGGCGGCGCGTGAAAAGGGTATTCCCGTCGGCCCTGGACGTGGATCGGCTGCCGGATCGCTTGTCGCTTACTCGCTCCGCATTACCGATATCGATCCGCTTCAGTTCGATCTGCTCTTCGAGCGCTTCCTGAATCCGGAGCGGGTCTCGATGCCGGACATCGATGTCGATTTCTGCTTCGAGCGCCGCGGCGAGGTCATCGAGTACGTTCGCCAGAAATACGGCCGCGATTCGGTGGGCCAGATTATCACGTTCGGCACGCTGAAATCACGCGCGGCCATCAAGGACGTCGGTCGCACACTCGGTTTTACCCCGTCCGAAACGGATTATCTCGCCAAACTGGTTCCGAACCATCCGAACTTCTCGCTCACCGTCAAGGAAGCGATCGAGAGGATTCCGGAAGTGCGCGAGCTCTACACCCCACGCAAGGACGATCCCCGCGAAATCAGGGAGAAGAAAGAGAGATACCGTCAGCTCCTCGATTTCGCGATGAAGCTGGAAGGCCTCTCGCGTCACGCCGGGGTCCATGCGGCCGGAGTCGTGATCGCGCCTGGCCCGCTCGACGAATACGTCCCTGTGTGCACACAGGCGTCCAAGGGTTCCGGCAGCGGCACCGACGAGTCTATTGTCGTCACGCAATATGACATGAACGCGCTCGAGAAGGTGGGGATGCTCAAGATTGATTTCCTCGGCCTCACCACTCTGACCGTGATTGCCGATGCGATTCATGGCATCCGCGAGCGCACCGGATCAGCCCCGGATCTCGACAAGCTCCCGCTAGACGACGCGGAGACGTACAGAATGCTTCGCGCCGGGAAAACCGCTGGCGTGTTCCAGTTCGAATCTCCGCTCGCCACCGACATGCTCAAGAGCATTCGGGCCGACAGATTCGACGATCTCGTCGCCTCGAACGCGCTCATGCGTCCGGGCCCGCTGGACGCCGGGATGCATCGCGTCTACATGCGCAGAAAGCGCGGAGAGGAGGCGGTCTCCTACATCCTTCCCGAGCTGGCTCCGATCCTCGAGACCACGTACGGCGTCATCACCTATCAGGAGCAGGTGATGCGCATCGCGCAGACTCTCGCGGGCATCTCGCTCGCCGAAGCAGACGTGTTGCGCAAAGCAGTAGGCAAGAAAGACGCGGAGCTGATTCGCGCCGAGCTCGCCAAGTTCATCGAGAAGTCGGTGGCGCGCGGCCACGACCGCGAGATCATAGAAGAGATCGCCAGCCAGATCGAGACCTTTGGTCGGTACGGCTTCAACAAGTCACACGCGGTTGCGTACTCGATCCTCTCCTACCACACTGCGTGGCTCAAGACGCACTTCCCCGCCGACTTCATGGCAGCGCTCATGTCGTCACAGATCGGCGACACTGACGGCGTCGTCAAGTACATCAACGAGACGCGGCAGCTACATGTTCCGGGTGCCGCGGAGGCAGGCGTCGAAATCCTTCCGCCGGATGTGAATGAGTCCGGCTACAAGTTCACTGTCGTCGGCGAGACCAAGATTCGCTTTGGACTTGGCGCGGTGCGCAACGTCGGTCGCGGGGCGATCGACTCCATCATCGGCGCGAGAAAAAAGGACGGACCTTTCCTGTCGCTGTTCGACCTTTGTGAGCGCATCGATCTCCGCGTCTGCAACAAGCGCGTCCTCGAGGCGTTGATTCATGCTGGTGCCATGGATTCTCTTGGCGGCCACCGCGCGCAGCTTTCCGCGGCGCTCGACACCGCGATCCGCGAGGCGTCGCTCCGGCAGGAGGACATCGCCACCGGGCAGGTCTCTCTCTTCGGTGCCCCGACCCAGGAATCCGAGAAGGCACAGGCGACGCACACGCTTCCCAACGTGCCCCAGTGGACGGAGTCCGAGCGTCTGGCGAAGGAGAAGGAGATTCTCGGGTTCTACATCTCCGGCCATCCCCTCGAGCGATTTCGTACAGAGGCGGAGATTTTCTCCACGCACACCGTATCGGATCTTGGCAAGTGGCGCCCCGAGCCGATGACTCTCGCCGTCGTCGTTACTAACATCAAGCGACAGATGAGCAAGAAATCCGGCTCCGAGTTCGCGCGACTGACCATCGAGGACTTTTCGGGATCCGCCGAAGTTCTGATCTTCCCCGAGAAATGGGCGACGCTCAACGACCAGATTCGCTCCGATATTCCAATGCTGTTGAAGGGTGCCTACTCGCGTCGGGACGAGGGCGGCGACAACCCGGCGTTCATCGTCGAATCGGCGACGAAGCTGGCCGAGATGCGTACTAATGGTCAAGTGACGGTTGCGATCGACCTGGCAAAGGGGGCATACTCGGGTGATGTGATGTCGGACGTGAGAGCCATAGCAGAGACGTATCCCGGGTCAGCGCCCCTCGAGTTTCGCTGGAGTGACGGCACGGGTGTCAAAGCGCGGCTTCGCTCGCGATCGCTGACATTGGCCGCCGATGGCGCGGCGTTGAGCGCGCTTCGCAATATTCTGGGCGAGTCTTCCGTCAAGCTTCAACGGGGGAGCTGAGAGAGTGGCGTCAGCAACACAACTCGAGTTCGAGAAGCCGATCGCCGAGCTGGAACGGCAGATCGATGAGATCAAGAAGACTGCGGGCGACAGCCAGCTCAGCGTTGCCGAGGCGATCGAGCCACTCGAGCGGAAGCTTTCCGATCTTCGTGAAGAGGTCTATCGCAATCTTACGCCCTTCCAGCGAGTGCAGGTCGCGCGCAATCCAAGGCGTCCGTTCACTGCTGACTATACCCGTCTTGCGTTCACCGACTTCATAGAGCTGCACGGCGATCGTGCCTTCCGGGACGACGCGGCCATTATCGGCGGCTGGGCGCGCCTCGACGACGAAACCGTAATGGTGATTGGCCACCAGCGTGGACGCGACACGAAAGAACAATTGAAGCGCAACTTCGGCATGCCCCATCCGGAAGGGTACCGAAAGGCGCTTCGGCTGATGAAGCTCGCCGAGAAATTCCACGTGCCCGTTCTCACTTTCATCGACACACAAGGCGCATGGGCAGGTCTCGGAGCAGAGGAGCGCGGCCAATCGGAGGCGATTGCGCGAAATCTGTATGAGATGAGCCAGCTCCAGGTGCCGATCATCGCTACTGTCATTGGAGAGGGCGGCTCGGGCGGCGCGTTGGCGCTTGGCGTTGCCGACAGAGTCCTAATGATGGAAAACGCAGTCTACTCAGTGATTTCGGTGGAGGGCTGCGCCGCAATTCTGTGGAAGGATGCGAAAAGCCCGGAGATGCGCGAGAAGGCCGCCAGTGCGCTCAAGATCACCGCGCCCGAGCTGCTGGAGCTCAAAGTGATTGACGAGGTGGTTCCCGAGCCCAAAGGTGGCGCGCACGCGGATCACGAGGCTGCCGCTAAAGCCCTGCGCGAGGTGATCTGCAAACACATCGAGGAGCTGCGCAAGATGCGGCCGGAGAAGCTGGTCCGGCGTCGCCGGCAGAAATTCCTCCGCCTCGGTGCGTGGACCGAGTAAGTCGTGCCGCATCTCGTCGAAGTCGCCTTCAAGGGCAACCGTAAAGAGTTCTTCCTCTGGGACTATCCCGAGCCACCACCGCTCAACTCGGCCGTGATCGTGGATGTCGATCGCGGAGAAGACCTCGGCTACGTCTATGCGCTGGGAGAGCTCGCCGCAAAACGGAATGGCGGTTGCTCTCATGGCTGCGGCACTTCCCTTCCCGAGCGCAAGGCATTGCGCCTCGCCTCCGACAAGGATCGTGGACTGTCGAAGGATCTCGACCGGCTCAACGACGACGCGCGCCGCAAAGCGATGGAGCGCGTTCGCGCCAACGGACTGGGGATGAAGTTGTCCGATGCCGAGTGGCAGTGGGACAGGAAAAAGCTCACGCTCTACTTCACGGCCGACAAGCGCGTGGATTTTCGCAACCTCGTGCGCGACCTCGCTTCTCTCTTCCGCACCCGCATCGAGCTAAAGCAGATCGGAGTGCGCGACGAGGCCAAGAGACTCGATGGAATCGGGCGCTGCGGACGACAGTATTGTTCCGCGTCGTGGCTTCCCGAGCTCAGGCCGGTGAACCTCGGAGTCGCCAAGGATCAGCGGTTGTCGCTGAACCCTTCGCAGATCTCCGGCGCGTGCGGGCGTCTGATGTGCTGCCTGCGCTACGAGCACGAGTTCTACGTTCAGAGTCGCAAGCGCTTCCCGAAAGAAGGCAAGGTCGTGGCAACTTCGCTCGGCGAGGAAAAGGTCGTGAGCATCAACATTTTCCACGAACGAATCATGCTTCGCGGAGTTGATGGCGACATGCGCTCGCTCACGCTGCCTGAATTCAAGCAGGAGACCGAGCAGCTGACTGGCGTGGGAGCTGTAGTGATTCCGGAGCCGGAGGAGGAAGAGTCCGCCAGCGAAATGATTCACCCCGAGGAGATCTCGCCGGAGTTGATGTACACGGCGGAGCACCAGATATTCGTGCCGCGCACAAACGCCGTTTCGGAGCCTGCGAGCCGTGACAACGACGCTGGTGCCAGCAAACGCCGCCGCGGAAGGAGAGGCGGTCGTCGCGGTCGCGGGGATGACGGCCAACCGGGAAGTCAGTAGTTGGCCAAGTACTTCCTCACCTGCGCGATAGACTACGCCACCGCCGATCCGCATCAGGGACACGCCTTCGAGAAGATCGGCGCCGACGCAATAGCCCGATACCACCGCCTCCTCGGCGACGACGTTCACTTCCTGGTGGGGATGGACGAGCACGGCCAGAAAGTCGCTCAGACAGCAGCCGAGCGGAAAGTCTCACCGCAGGAGCTGGTGGATGCTGTAGCGGAGAGCACGGAGGAGATCTGGGGACTCCTCGGGATCTCGTACGACCAGTTCATTCGGACAACTGATCCGGCACACAAGGCCGGCGTAAAGCGATTGATCGAGCAGATCTTCGAGAACTCGCCCGACGCTTTCTACGAGAAAGCCTACGCCGGCTGGTATTGCGTAGGATGCGAAGCGTTCAAGCAGGACGATGAGATCGTCGACGGCAAATGCATCATTCACCCGACGCGGACGCTGGAATGGGTCGAGGAAAAGAACTGGTTCTTCCGCCTTAGCGCCTACGCCGATCCTCTCAGGAAGCTCATCTCGAACGAGGAGTTTCTCCAGCCCAAATCCCGCCGGAACGAGATCCTCTCGCTTCTCGACTCAGGACTGGACGATGTATCGGCCAGTCGCAGCCGGTTCTCATGGGGCGTTCCCTTCCCCCGCAAAGGAACTGGCGGCGAAGATCAGACGACCTATGTCTGGTTCGATGCGCTTCCGAACTATCTCACGGCAACCGGGTTTCCGAACCCCGACTACGAGCAGCTTTGGCCCGCAGACCTGCACGTGATCGGCAAGGACATCACCCGCTTTCACGCCGTGATCTGGCCGGCGATGCTCATGGCCGCTGGGATCGAAGTTCCGAAACGCATTTGGGTGCACGGATTCGTGCTGGTAGGCGGCGCTCGTGTGAGCAAATCAGCGGGCGGCAATCTCGATTTGCGCGACGCCATTGGTCGTTATGGACCGGATGCATTCCGGTACTTCCTGCTGCGTGAAGTTCCTTTCGATGGAGACGGCAACTTTTCCTGGGAGCGGTTCGAGGAGCGATACAATGCCGATCTCGCGAACGCTTTCGGGAATCTTGCGAGCCGCGCGATCTCCATGGTCGAGCGCTATTGCGGCGGGATCATTCCCAGGGGCGACCGCAACGAGATCGACCAGGCGGACGAAGTGGATCTTGAAGGTTATCACGCTTCGATCGGCCCCAGAGGATTTCAGCTGCACGAAGCGTTGAGGGCGGTGTGGCTGACGGTCGCCAGGGGGAACGAGTACGTCGATCGGAAAGCGCCGTGGAAATTGGCAAAGGATCCGGCTAGCCGCGCAGAGCTGGAGAGCACGCTCGCGACCCTCATGAGGCAACTCACCCGTCACGCGGTTTACCTCTGGCCGTTCATGCCGCGTAAATCCGAGGAGCTCTGGAAATCTCTCGGTGCGCCGGGCTTGCCAGGTACGATGAGGTTCGGAGATCTGGTACGACTCGATCCCACCGGGTGGAAAGTGGATAAGGGCTTGTCTCTGTTTCCGAAGAAGGACAAAGACTCCAAGGCCGGACAATAGAAAAGGCCGCCCGTCGGGCGGCCTTTTCTATTCAACAAAGCCCGGAATTAGAAATTCGGGTTGTTCAGGCGCTCGACGTCCGGCACCGGGAAGCAACGCTCCGTCCCGTAGTTTCCGCCCTTGAGATAGACCGTCGAGTACGGCGTACCAGCTGCCGGATCAAGCGGAAGGCTCAATCGACGCACGTCGTACAAGTGCTGGCCCTCGAGGAAGAGCTCTCGCCGACGCGCCTCCGTAACCTCGGCGGCGATCGCCACCGGATCCGTGCTGGCGAACGCCGGGAGCCCTTTCGCCGCGCGAAGATTGTTGATGATGTTCACCGCGGTCTGACCTTGTGCGACTTCGGCGACGATCAGCTGCGCTTCCTTGTAGCTCGCAATTGGAATCGGGCTGGCGCTATTGGCGTACTTGGTCTGAATGTAAAGCGGAGTTCTGTTGTCCGTGCCGTTCTTCGCAGCGTTGGTTACCGGGACACGTGTGTCGGGAACCGTTCCGGTACCAGACGCCACTGTAAGATTCCGGTAGCTCGGCGCAACTGAGACGAACCCGCTCTGATTGTAGACCTGTACGCGATTCTGGCGGATGGTCGGCGAATTCTCGGATGTGGCATTGATCACGAAGCCCGCGGGTACGAGCGCCGCATCGGCTGTCGCTCCCGCCTTGTTGCCTTGGTCGAGACGAGCACGCGCGCGCCCAACGTAGGCCATGTTGAGGATCTGCTGATCGCCGGCAGCCTGAGCGGCCGTGATCGCGGTAGTGAACACGGTTTCGGCGGATGCGAATATCTCTGCCGACGTCATCTCCTTGCTCAAGTTGATGGCCGCCGAGCAGAAGGCTTCACCGAGCAGGATCCGTGAGTAGCCCGCGTATGCCGCCGCTTTGGCGATCAGATCCTGTCTGTTCGCTACTTCAGCATCTGTCCAGCCCTGCAGCAGCTCGAGCGCTCTGTCCGCGGTCCCGCGCGCTACCTGGATCGGCGTGTAGATGCCAAGAGGATATCCGGTACACGGAGATGTGGCGTATGATTGGTCGGCGCTGGGGTCGGTGTCGCGCCGATCGAACGGCCACGCTGCTGCTGTCGCCGTAGCGTCCATGAGCTCACCGCTCATAAGGCCGCCGTCAACAATGTATGCCTTGAGCGCGCACTCGAAGTTTCCGATTGCGCTCGTGACGATCAGACCCGCGTTTGCCGGTGTCTCCAGCACCGACGTTTCGATTTTGTCTGGAGCTGTAGCCTGCAGTCCCTTGTCGAGCACGTTGCAGGCGATCATTGGTGTAGATAGCACGACGACGGTGAGCCACTGACCTGTAGTCATCGTGGCTCGCGTCATCTTCCTCGCGATGCGAGTGAGTGTCATATATGGTCTCCGCGTGATACCGGTGGGTCGTTCTTGAGTGTGGTTTCGCATTAGAAATTGAGGCGCAGAGTTCCGACGAATGA